>WRMM01000261.1 GCA_009777135.1 Candidatus Fibrimonadales bacterium | reverse complement strand
TAGTTTCCAAACAGGCGAAATTGAATCTAAAATCTCCAAGCCAAAGTAAAGCGATTGTTCCAGGCTATTTACATTGCCAAGCGCAGCAAAAGAGCTAACCATATAAGCTGTATCGTATGCAGAATTATTTAAATCTCTGTCAAAACTTACAGAAACATCAATTTCCTCATATTGTTTGCCATAAGAAGTAGCAATCCCCTGATCATCAAACCATTGCTTTAAAGCCGCTGGCTCTTCTGTAGAAGAACACGCCATAAATAGAACGCACAAGAATACAATTAAAAATAAACGAAACATTACAGTGAATTTAGAAAAAAAAACGACCTGATATCTAATATCAGGTCGCTCAAAACGGCTAAAAGAAATTATTTCTTTTTGCCACCTTTTTTAGTTGCATTGGCTTTTAAACCAGCGCCAACTTTGAAAGCAACAGTTTTAGAGGCTTTGATTTTGATTTTCTCACCTGTTTTAACGTTGCGGCCTTCACGAGCGGGGCGATCTTTGACTCTAAAAGTGCCAAAGCCAATTAACTGAACTTCGCCGTCTTTCTGCAAACCTACTTCAATCGCATCCAAAACAGCGCTAACGGCGCGTTCTGCAGCGGCTTTGCTTTCTAAACCAGCGAGGTCTCTTACCTTTTCAACAAGGTCGGGTTTTTTCATAAATATCTCCTTTAAATGGAATTCCTATACAAATTTAGATTTTTTTTCTGAAAAAAACAAGGGTAAAATGAAAAAAATTTTTTTTTTATTGAAATCCTTTGGAATATATAGAGATACAACGAAGCCGACCGTTCACAAAGGGAATGCGTATAGCAGTTTTTCTGGCGTAAAGCAGTAAAGAGTGTTGTCAAAGATGCTAATTGAGGCTCCGCTGCCAAAAATATCGTGCTTTTTAACGACTTTGCCGGAATTTACATCTATAGCTACAATGGAATCGTCCTGGTCCAGCCAAATATGCGAATTATGCAAAATCGGCTGCATAGCCGCCGAACCATTGCTCTTGAAAGCCCAAATGCGCGTGCCGCTAGGCTCGTAAAGCGAGAGAACTTGATTTGCCTCGCCAACAAGCGCATAAATTTTTCCGCTTTTTTCCAGCAATTCAATAGAAGCTACAGAAGAAGGAACAGAAAAAGCGCCAATCTGCTTAAAATCTTCTGCTTCTGAAAAAAACTGAACTCTGCCATCTTCCAAAACCACTGCAAACAAGCCATTTTTAGATTTGAAGTCATTGGCAACCCCGTTTAACGCCAAGTTAAACTCCTTATTTACAAGCATTTCCGAAGAAAGCAAAGACACTTTTCTCTGTGAAAGCGAGTATATCCCCTTTTCGCCGCGCGATAAAAACACCTGCGCAGAACTCACCTTGCGAGCACCCTCAAGGCGCATTTTTGGCGTAGAATACTTTAATACAAAACCATTCTCAAGCCCTACATAAATGGAATCTCTGCTATGCAAAAAATCAAAGGGCAAGCCAGGCATTTCAAACGAAACAGTTCTTTGCTCCTTTAGCGAAAATAGCGACAGCCAATATCCAGAATTCAAAACTAGCCACGGCGAACTTGGCAAAGTATGCTTCAAAGTATATTTCCTATCTCTGGGAAGCGGTATTTCCCCGTCTGCGCCGCCGGTTTCCAAAAAGAGTTTCAGCAAATTTTGAGAACCGTAATCATAAATAAAAAGCCTGTTTGCATCGCTGAACATATTTGGGTAAAGCGTATTGGAAGAAACAGGCAAGTATTTAACCCATTTTGCGCCTATTCTTTTTGCATACTCAGCAAAAATAAGCGAAGAAAGCTCATTTTTTCTCGCTCCGTAGATAACAGCCCGCTGCCATGCGCTATCACCGTTTTCCCTAACAGCAATATTGTACCATGCAAGCGCATTTCCGCTTTCAAATTCAAGCAAAAAATCTGGAGAATCTGGAGCCGTTAATTTTTGATAATGCTTTGTATATAAAACTTCAGAATTTCCATCTTGCAAATAAAAAAACACTGAATCGGCTTTGGCAATTGCGGTATCAATTTTTCCATCTATTTGATAATCCCATAAGTTATTTAAAAGCGTATCTAAAACCGATATGCCGCCGTTCTTTTGATATGTGCCTATTAGTCCAACGCCTGGCTTAAAAAATTTTTCGCCATCGCTTTTTGTCACGGAAACAAGCTCTCCAGAATTTTTATTCAGCAAGCTAATATTTCCGCTTATGTCTAAAATGTAAATTTTGTCCCCTATCTCTTTTATATCCTGCACTTCAAGCGTTGTTCTTCGCCAAATATAAGGCCTCAAACCATTGCTCAAACTGTGAAAATAAAGCGAATTTTCGCTATAAAGAAAAATTCCGTCAAGAATCAGAAATACCTTCGCTGGCTGGCCTGCAAAGGGAATGCTAAGCGGCTCGGCTTCATTTCTTTTAGAAACCAAATGCAGAGAATTATCCGGGCAATTATACACTGTGCGTTGCGCAAGATGCAACTCGCCCTCCAAACTACAGTTTGCAAAACGCGCTTCCCTTTGAACTTCCAGTTCTTCAGCATTTTTTTTCTCTGGCTTTTTTATGTTTGCTATTTTTATTTTTTCTTTTGCAGCTCCCAGTTCTTTTTTCTTATTTGCCGCCATATACGCAAGCGAAACGTTCTGTGAATTGTTTTTCAAAAAATTGTAATGCTCTATTGCCTTGAAGCTATCGCCTTTTGCTTCCGCAATTTTAGCCAAATACAAATGAGCCTTCAACTTTTCGCCAGCTAAAACGCCCGGCAAATCCAAAGCCGTGCCAAGCAACAGCTCCGCCTTAGCCGTATCTCCTCCAAGAGCCAAAATATAAGCCGCCTCCTGAATTCTATTATTAGCAACGGCAGCAAAAGAAATTGAGAATGGAGAATGAAGAATGGAGAATAGAAATGCTAAACGAAATACTAATAAAGCTTTATATGCTAGCTTATTATTCTCAATTCTCAATTCTCAATTCTCCATTATTCACTATGCGTCAAGTTTATACCCCATTCCTCTTATGGACAGTATAAGCTTTGGATTTTCCGGATTTTCTTCTATTTTTTGCCTGAGCTTCACTATGTAGTTATCTATGGTTCTCGTTTTTGCGTTTGCATCAACGTTTGACTCGGGGTCTATCAACTGTATAAAGTCTTTTCTTGATATTACCTCGCCGCGCCGCTTGCAGAATAAATTGAGAATTTTAAATTCGCTTGCATTCAAATCCATAGGCATTTCATTTTTGGTAGCCTCATATTTTTTGAAATCAAGCTTAATATTGCTAAACTCAGTTACCTCGCCGCTAAAAGCCGAAGCTCCCATTTGCTGAACAGCAAGCTTTCTAAAAAAGGCATTGACCCTTGCCAGCAGTTCCAAAGTCGAAAAGGGCTTTGTTATATAATCATCTGCGCCTATGTTCAACCCCATAACCTTTGAAGCTTCTTCGCCTTTTGCGGTGAGCATTATTATAATCAAACCAGGATATTTTTTTCGCAAAATGCGGCACACATCAAAACCATTTCTTTTGGGCATCATAACATCCAAAAGAACAAGGTTAGGCATAAACTCATCCGCTTTCTGCAAA
>WRMM01000260.1 GCA_009777135.1 Candidatus Fibrimonadales bacterium | reverse complement strand
GCGGAAATAAATAATAACTGCAACAGTAGCATGAGCAGGGAGGAGGCCATAAAAGCGGCCATAAAAACTTGCATGGGCAAAAATATTTTGCTATATTTTTTGGAGAAACATTCTTCGGAGATTGAGAACATGCTGCTTACAGAATGGAATTGGGACGATGCACTCGCAGTTGCCCGCGAGGAAGAGCGTGAGAAAGCCTTGAAAGAAGGCCGTGAAGAATTGCTTACCCTTTTACGCCAGGGTTACACTTTGCACGAAATAGAGCAAAAGCTTGGTTTGTTGTAATGCTACTTGTGGGTAAGGGTAAGCTTTATTTCTGCTTCGCTTGCGATCAAATGCGTTTGCCCTGCCGTTGCCCTGTTACATACCTCTCTTTTGGTTAAATATAGTAATTGATATTTACTATATTCCCCCAATGCAAACACAAAACGAATTTGTAAAGGTGAGGCTGGGCAAGCTGGCTAAAATGAAAGAAATGGGGATAAATCCCTATCCATATAAGTTTACCATAACGCATCATTCAGATAAATTGAAAGAAAAAGCCGAAGAACTCATTGCAAGCGGCGAAAATGTTTCTTGGGCGGGCCGCATTGTGCGCTACAACCGCAAGGGCAAAATGTGCTTTATGCATTTAAAAGACGTTAACGGGCGGTTTCAGGTTTTGGCGGTTTCTAGCGAGCTGAGCGAAGCTGAATATGAAGTTGTGAAAAGCATGGACATAGGCGATTGGGTTGGCGCAAGCGGCGTGATTATGAAAACCAATAGCGGCGAATATACCCTGCAAGCAAAGAAAATAGAGATTGTTTCTAAAGCGGTTTATCCGCTGCCCATTCCAAAAGAAAAACGAGACGAAAATGGCAAAGTGGTTATTTTTGACGAATTCAAAGATATTGAAACTCGGTACAGAGAACGCTATATAGACTTGACGCTGAACGATAATGTTCGGGAAGTGTTTCGCAAAAGAACTCGCATAATCCAGTCTGTGAGAGAGTATCTTGCAGAAAAAGGTTTTTTGGAAGTTGAAACCCCAACGCTCCAGCCTATTTACGGCGGAGCAAACGCAAAGCCATTTGAAACCCACCACAACGCCGCAGACATGACGCTATACTTGCGCATTGCGCCAGAGCTTTACCTAAAGAGATGCATAGTGGGCGGCTTGGAAAAAGTTTTTGAATTTACCAAAAATTTTCGCAATGAGGGCATGGACAAAAACCACAGCCCGGAATTCTGCTCCGTGGAATTTTACGAGGCTTTCAGCGACTACAACGATATGATGGTTCACTTTGAAAATATCTGCGAACGAGCTTGCATTGCCGCAAACGGAACAACCAAAATTGAATATCAGGGAAAAGAAATTGACTTCAAAACTCCATGGCCACGCCTCACCGTTTATGAAGCTATTCAAAAATATGCGGGTATTTCCGTAGAAGAGCTTTCCGATGAGCAGTTGAAAAGCGAGCTTGAAAAAAGGCAGGCGAAACTAGACGGCAAGTGGTCAAGGGGCAGAGCGATTTTGACTCTCTTTGAAGCAACTTGCGAACACCAGCTAATTCAGCCTGTTATAATAAAAGACATGCCAAAAGAAAGCGCGCCGCTTTGCAAAGCGCACCGCTCCAACCCCGATTTGATTGAGCAGTTTGAGCCATACATCAATGGCTGGGAAATAGGCAACGCCTACAGCGAGCTGAACGACCCTGTTTTGCAAAGACAGCTTTTGGAAGACCAAGTTGAGCGAGGCCGCGGCGGCGAAGATGAAACCCATCCCATGGACGAAAATTTTCTGCACGCCATTGAATGCGGAATGCCCCCAACAGGCGGAGCAGGCATAGGCATAGACCGACTAGTTATGCTTTTGACAAATCAGGCAACTATAAGAGATGTGCAATTGTTTCCGCTGATGAAGTAGATTTTTTAGCGTTTTCTATCCGAGAATTCCCTATACATCCTCGGTTCCATATCTGCCGCCTTGCGTTCCGGAGGCAAATCGCCTAAAATAAAAGGCGCATGCGAGGAACGTTTCGCTAAAAATCCGGAATCAAATTTTTGGACGGCTTCAAAGATTGCCGAGCGAATGGCATCCGCATTGCCTGGCTCTGTGTAAACATCTGGCTCAATGCCAACTTCGTGGAATGTTTCGCCGTTTGGAGAAAAAGATTGAATGCAGGTAATATACGCAAGGCCGCCCAAATAAGTTTTAGTATAAATTTGCCCTATCCCCTTTCCAAAACTCTTTTGCCCAATAATAATCGTTTCCGGACGGCTTGCCTTCACGGCGGCTGCAAAACGCTCTGCGCAGCTGGCAGAACCGCCGTTTATCAAAATAACCCATTTTATGTTCACACCATCGCCTTCGCTTTCTAAAAAATCACTCGCAAAATAATGCACAGTATCTATAACATTGCCTCTTAGCTTGTCATAATAATGCTCCACATCATAAACCAATTCGCTGTTCAAAGGCGCAAGTTCCGCAGCCATTGATGTGCAATGCCAAATGCTGCCGCCGCCATTTCCACGTAAATCCATAATGGCGGTTTTTGCTCCTTTAATTTCTTGTAAAATATTTTTAAATTCCGCATAAGTCCCATAAGGATTATTTGTTCGGACTTTGTATTGCGTAACCGTTACAAATGGAATGCCGCTGAGAGAATCCAAATATACAGTAGGCTCTTGAACATCCGCTTTTTGTATCGCAGGCAAAATTTCTTCTTTCCCGTTGCGCAAAACCGTAAAAACCGTTGAATTTGCAAATAAAGAATCGGTTTTTAAAAAACTAGCTGCATCTTTGCCCGTTAAAGAAATTTCGTTTGCAAACAAAAGCTTATCATGTTTTTTCAACGCAAAAATCGCAGGTGAAATAGGGTAAACCGCCGTAACAATCAAAGTATCGTCTTTTAATATTCTCTCAAAGCCAAAGGAATAATATTTTGGAGTATTCTGAATATTGTGTATAACTTCATCTGATTTCTCCGGCAAATAATATCTGGTATATCTCCACCCTTTCAAATAATCATCAAGAGTGCTATACATAGAATCTACTTCCAAACCTTCGTATTCTGAATATTCCTTTATTCTTTCAGGGCGATAAAAAAAAGCTTTCAACAGCATATAATTGTAGTTAAGCTCCATATCTTCACTGTAAGCCCGTTCGCTTTCACCGCAGGCAAAAAGCATTAACACCAAAAATATCAGCACAAAACGCATTTAAGCCACAATCTCCTTCATAGCAGCTTCAACTTCTTCATATTTTGAATTTTCACCTATGCCCTGAACTAAAAATTTTTCCAATTCGGGCATTCTTTTAATTGCGGTGTCAATTTCCGGGTCTGAGCCTTTGGCATACGCGCCTATGTTTATCAAATCTTCGTTTTTGCGATAAACTGCTAAGCTTCTGGAAAGAATTGAAGACAGCTCTTTTAATTCCGGGCTTATTATATCCGTGCGGCAACGGCTAATGCTTGCCAAAATATCTATGGCTGGGTAATGGCTTTTGTTTGCAAGCGCGCGCGAAAGCACAATGTGGCCGTCTAAAATAGAGCGAACCGCATCTGCAATGGGGTCTTCCAAATCATCGCCGTCCACCAAAACCGTGTAAAGCCCGG
>WRMM01000259.1 GCA_009777135.1 Candidatus Fibrimonadales bacterium | reverse complement strand
TCGTAAAGAACGAATTGGATGTTTACTAGGCCTCGCACGGACAACGCTTTGCAGATTTTCTCGGTTATCGCAAGGACTTGGATTTTCATGTTCTCGTTCAAATCGGGCGGCGGATAGACGGCGATGCTGTCGCCCGAGTGGATGCCGGTTCTCTCAACCTGCTCCATGATGCCGGGGATAAAAACATTGTCGCCGTCGCAAATCGCGTCAACTTCTATTTCGGGACCGAGAAGATATTTGTCTATCAAGACGGGGCTGTCCTGCTTTATGCGGAGGATGATTCGCATGTATTCGGTGAGTTTTTGGGCGTATCTGGCTTTTGTTTGTGGGACTTGAATGGGGCAGCCACTCACGGGCTGCTTCAGTTTGGGAAGCATTCCCGTCAGAGACGGAGTGCCTGTTGCGAACTCCAATGCTCTTGTTAAGACTTAATGTCTATTCCTCCGAATTTCACTTTACTTATAAACATCGCCTCTTGGACCTATATCTAGAGCTAAAACTATTAGCTCCTTATCCATTATGTCGCAAATTATTCTGTAATCGCCAACTCTGTAACGCCAATAATCTTTTAGCTTGCCTTTTAATGGCTTGCCATAAAGACGTGGATTGTCTTTTCCGTCTATCTTTTCACCCATCCATCCAACTATTCTGTTTGCTATGTTTTTTGGTATTTTATCAAGGTATTTTTCAGCATGTTTAGAATAAAGAACATTATATGGCATATTTTCGTTCCATTTCTTTTTGGGTAGCCAAGGAGCGGATATTTGTTTTAGAGTTTAGCATTTCTTGCGTAATTTCGTCTGCAATATTTGCATCTGTTAGGCAATCGTCTTCCTGCGTTGCTTCCTCGAATGCAGGAAGGATTATTATTTCGAGTTTCTGACCGATGTATTCGCTCGGTATAATAGCATCAAGCCTGTCAGTCGTTGGAATGCAGGTGGTGCGGTATGCCTGTGTCATTGCGTTCATAAAATGCCTCCGAGAGCAAGATTATATTGTGTAATATAGAAATTGTTAAAACCCTGCATTGTACATCAATCCATAACTAATCCCATTGCCATTTCTGCCAGGCATAACGGCGAAGCTGAAATTGCGTGGGTTGGCAAGTGAAGCTGTTTTTGGAACGGGCTTGTTGTAGGTGATGGAGCGGTAGATGTTCCAAATATAAGAAACGCCCAAGCCAACTGTAAGAGTACCAACCAAAATATTAAAATTCTCAGATGCAGAAGCTTCAATTGTACTAAGAGCACCGAGAGTTCCAAATACGCCAATCGCTCCCCACTGAACAAACGCACCTGTCCAATCGTCCATAATTGCAATAGAACCTAGACCGGGGACAATCGTATTCAACCCCCAAGTTCCCCATCTTTGGCCCTTGGTAAAATTGCCATCATCATCTTTTGCTTCGGAACCGCCAATGATAATTGTATTTTGCATGCTTTGCGTCATGCTATTGCCATTGGATTCGGAATCAAACACTTCCTTTGTGCCATCTTTGTAGAAAATAATCGCTATATCTGATTTTTTGGCGATATATAAAACCTCTCTTTTGCCGATTTTATATTTTACTTCGCTGACTCCAATTTCAATGACAGTGGCATCGCTAATTTCCTGTCCGTTTTTTAGATACAAAGTATCCGCAAAAGCCGAGCAAGCCAGCAATAATGAGATAACGAAAACTGATTTGATTTTGTTCATTTTGAACCTCCTTGGTTAAGCGTTTGCCGAATTTGCTTTAGAAAGAATTTTTGCAATAAGTTTGTTATCCCAAGATTTTGCAATTTCTAATGGTGTTTGGCCTTTTTCATTTCTGACATTAATTTTCGCGCCTTTCTTTACTAAAAATTCTACGATTTCAAAATGATCATTTGGACATATCGCTAGTTCATGTAAAAATGTGTTTCCCATATTGTCTTTTGCATTAACGTCAGCTCCTTTTTTTACTAAATATTTTACAATTTCAAGGTTCCTAGCCTCCATCAAAGGAGTTTTTCCATCGCTATCTTCTATGTTTATGTCAAATTTATCCAATGCAAGGAATTTTATTACTTCAATGTATCCTAAAGTCGCTGCTATGTGCAGCAATGTTTTACCATGAGGAGTTTTTGCTTTTACATCTGCTCCCTTTTTGATTAAATAATCTATCACTTCCATACGGCGACTTTCTGATACGGTTTTTATAATTGCTGCTGCCCCTAGCAATGCTGTATAACCATCTTTCATTGAATCAACACACGCACCTTTGCTAAGTAAATCTGCCACCCTGTCTATATCGTGGTTTATAGCAGCTTCATATAAATCGTTATTGTACTTCATTTCTTTGCATAATTTATATGCTTCAATAGGAGCAGGAATACCCGCCAAACTTTTCAAACCTAATTTAAAAGCATTCTTAAAAATAGCTGTCATTTCTACGAACCTCCTCTGGTTAAATTTCCTCGTCTTTTACGCACCGAACGTTAAACAAGTTATTTGCAAACGGGCGAAGACACTTAAAACGGATTTGATTTTGTTCATTTTATCTCTCCTTTGTTTAGACTTCACCAAATCTCATTATACATGAGTCAGGGACAATAGAATAACAGACGCTATCGCCGTAAAAACTGCTTATTCCCGGACAATCTTCAGCACTATAAACTGTTTTGGAGATTTGCGGCAAATTACCATAGGAAGAATAACAAGAACAAACGCAAGTGTATTCGGGATAGATAGGGCAAGAAGATACAGCCCTTCCGCCTACACCAGCACAATCAGCAACGGTGCGAACGGTGCAACCGCCACCTTGCGATAGTTCCCTGGGTGGTCCGCCTCTATCGCAATAGACAAAACCATCGGTTAAAGGCGGATTAGACCCGCCAGTCAAGTCCACTATACTTTCTCCATCAAACAGGAAAACGTTAGGGCATCCTTGGATTTCCGCAAGCTTGCCTTGAGCTCCAACAATCTGTACTTCAACCCGAGCACCGCATTTACTATACACGGATTCCATTTTTTTATCTCTCTCTGACACCAATTTATAGTATTTCTCCATAATTTCTTCCAAGGACATCGGCTCAGGAGGAGGGACAAGATCTCCATAGCTTAATCTTATCAAATCCCCAATGCCCGAAGCATCTAGAGCGAAACCGAAGAAACCTACAAACCCTTTTACTACCCTTTCCCCAAGGCTAGCGTCATAGCCAAGATAGGAACGCGACAAATAAGATTCACCCTCCACTGATCTGCTGGCAGCAATGCCGGAAACCATATCTGAAATGTTCCTTTCGTATGCATAATGGTTGCCTCCGTAAGAAAGAAGCACATGATATTTGGAATCGTCAAGATGGCTATCAGTTCGCAAATGAACCCAAATCTCATATATTCCATTTTCTTCAAAGCTAATGTCCTTGCTCAGCACGGTGTCTCCGCTGGGAGTTACATAAGCCAAATACAAGTCGTGCTCGCTTTCCCATACCAGCGATATTCGAAAATCCTTTTCGTCATATTCGATTGCGTTATTATCGCCGCCGCTCGAAGAACTGACTCCGCTTTGAGTGCCGCCGCCATCGCCATCTGACGAGCAACCTATTGTCTGAACCCCGATA
Organism: Candidatus Fibrimonadales bacterium; assembly: GCA_009777135.1. Taxonomy (GTDB): domain Bacteria; phylum Fibrobacterota; class Fibrobacteria; order Fibrobacterales; family Fibrobacteraceae; genus Fibrimonas. Next base: position 21 of record WRMM01000259.1, on the reverse strand, counting down.
GCCCCGATTATCAGGATGGGC
>WRMM01000258.1 GCA_009777135.1 Candidatus Fibrimonadales bacterium | reverse complement strand
GCAGTGATGGATGCTGAGAAGAAGGCGGGAGGAAGAGAGGAGGGGGAAAGGGTGGAGGATGATTTACAACGTAGCTAATTTCTTGGCTTAGTTGAGAGTTGAGAGTGAAGAGTTGAGAGTTATTTTGTGCATAGCGACCTTGAGCACTAAGGTTTGTGCCTTCGCTTGATATTTGATTAATAACTCTCAATTCTCAACTCTCCACTTTCAACTAAACATTAAGTTAGCCAAGTTATATAAATATAGATTATTTTTTCAAAAATGTCAAGTTTTTTTTGAAAAAAGTTTTTTTTAAAAAGTGTCCAAAAAGTGTCTAAACACTGTCTAAACACTTTTTGGACACTTTAAAACGGCGAAATTGAGCCAAAAAGGGCGTTTTTTGCTTGGCACGCAAATTGCTTTTATAATAGAAGATTTAACACTTTAACATGAGGTTTCTAAAATGAAAGTAAAAGAATCAAAGACGCAGAAAAAGGACAATGCTTTTTTTGATGTTCTCACTTGCACAAATGTTCAGGTTTATCCGTTTAAGGAACACGCCGGAAAAACCAAAGCTTTTGCAAGAGTAACCATAAACGACCAACTTCAGCTTACAGGCTTGAGAGTAGTAGATGGCGTAAATGGGTTTTTCGTTTCTTATCCCATAGATCCAAACTACAAGGGCGATGACTACCATTCCATCTTCTACCCTCTGCACAGAGAACTGCGAGACCACGTCGAGCAATGCGTTATGGAAAAGTATCAGGAGCTAGTAAATTAAGCATGGTTAACTTAATGCTTGGGTATGGGGTATAGGGTATAGGGTATGGGGAATTTCACAAAAAACGGCTTAAATTCGCTAAAAAGGACATGTTTTTGCATCGCCCATACCCCAAACCCCATACCCCAAACCCAAGCAAATAAATCAGCAACGTGGTAAACAAATGTTCAAAAAAGTGCGTTCGGCGGCTCTGAGGGGCATAGAGGCGATACCTGTGGAAATTGAGGTTGACAGCTCTGAGGGGTTACCTGGGTTTTCGCTTGTGGGGCTGCCAGACAATGCAGTGAGGGAAGCTAGGGAAAGAGTAATTTCCGCTATGCGAAGCTGCGGGTTTTATGGTTGTTCAAGCAGAATGACCGTTAATATGTCGCCCGCAGATTTGCGTAAGGAGGGGGCAGCTTTTGATTTGGGACTTGCAATTGGAATACTTGCCGCAACAGAGCAGATTGCAGTGCCAAATCTTGAAAATTTTTTGTTTTTGGGAGAACTCTCGCTAGACGGCAGATTGCGTCCAGTGCATGGAATTTTAGCGGTTGCTGCTAACCTTGCCCGATATTCGCCGCAAACAATTCTCGTTGTTCCTTATGAGAACAGGGGAGAGGCGGTTTGCGTGGAAGAGCTAAAGGTTATAGCTCCCAAAACTTTGGAAGAATGCGTAAAAAGGTTGCAGGAGCCAGAACGGGTTTATTGTTCTTGCCATGAAGAAAATCCGGTTCCTGCAACCCAAACCAAAACCGCAGACTTTTCGCAAGTGTATGGAATGGCCGCTGTTAAACGTGCCCTTGAAATTTCTGCAGCCGGGGCGCATAATTTTCTTTTGGTAGGTTCGCCTGGCTCAGGGAAAACTCTTTGCGCCCGATGCCTGCCGGGGATTTTGCCTGCAATGCGAAGAAATGAATCTTTGGAAAGCACAATTATACATTCATGTGCTGGGGTGTTTGATTCCGGCGGTCTGATGAAAAGCCGCCCGTTCAGGGCTCCGCATCACACTGCTACCGTAGCCTCGCTTGTTGGCGGCATGAGGCTTCGCCCCGGCGAGGCAAGCCTTGCCCACAACGGGGTTCTTTTTCTGGATGAATTGCCGGAGTTTCAGCGAGCCGCTCTGGAATGTTTAAGGCAGCCTCTGGAGGAGGGTGTGGTTCGCTTGAACAGGGCATTGGGGAGCGTGAATTTCCCTGCAAATTTTGTTTTGGGCGCAGCCATGAACCCTTGCCCCTGCGGCTATGCAATGGACAAACGCAGAGACTGCCGCTGCATGCCAGATACAATAAAACGCTACAGAGCCAAGGTCTCAGGACCTTTGCTAGACAGGATAGACCTTCAGGTGTCGGTTCCGTCTGTTCCCATAGATGAGAGCAGAGCGGCAAAAACAGGAGAAAATTCAGCGGAAATTCAAAAACGGGTTGAAGCGGCTTGCAAAATTCAGGAAAATAGGCTGGATGGCAGAAAAAGCTTTCGCAATGGGCACTTAGATGGCAAAACCCTTAAAGAAATTCTGTTTTGGGACAGCGATGCGGAGAATTTTGCGTTAAAAGCTGCGGAAAAGTGGCGAATGAGCCATAGAGGTTACGACAGAATATTAAAAGTTGCCCGCACAATTGCGGATTTGAGGCAGAGCAGCAGGGTAGAACGCTCCGACCTTGCAGAGGCAATTCAATACAGAGCCTTGGAAGCGGTATGGATGAATTGAAATTTGCTACATTCATATTCCGTTGTGTATTTTGAGGATATTATGAGCAATGATGATTGTTACAACGGAAAAAGCAAGTTTATTTTTATAACGGGCGGAGTTCTGTCTGGCTTGGGAAAAGGCGTGGCGGCAGCCTCAATTGGGGCGCTGCTTTCTCGTTTTCGGGTGATTCCCGTGAAATGCGATGGCTATTTGAATGTTGACCCAGGCACTATGAACCCCATTGAGCACGGCGAAGTTTTTGTGCTGGACGATGGCGGCGAAGTTGATATGGATTTTGGCCACTACGAGCGTTTTTTGAACATAAACGGCAAATCCGAGTGGAGCCTTACTATGGGCAAGGTGTTTTCTACCTTGATTGAAAGGGAGCGGCAAGGCGTGTATGCAGGCACAACAATTCAGTTTATACCCCACGTTGCAGATGTTATAAAGAGCCATCTTTTTAAAGTTGCAAGCAAAGAAAACGCTGATATTATGCTTGTTGAAATTGGCGGAACCATTGGCGATTTGGAAAATGAATTTTATGTTGAAGCAACTCGCCAGCTTTCAAATATCGTAGGTCCCGACAACTGCCTTTTTGTGCATTTAACATACGTTCCCATCCCCAAAGGGGTTCGCGAGCAAAAATCAAAACCCACGCAAATGTCTGTGCGCGATTTGAACGAAAGAGGAATTTATCCCGATATAATAATAGGCCGTTGCAGCGAGCCTTTAACTCCTAAAATCAAGGAAAAAATCGCTCTTTTTGGGAATATCCCTAGCAAAAATGTAATATCGGGTTTGGATATGAATTCCGTTTATGAAATTCCGCTGAGCTATCAGCAAGAGGGGATTTTAGAAATAATATTGAAAAAATTGAAGATAGCCGGCGCAGCTTCTCCTAAAATGGATGAGTGGAAAAGGCTTGTTGAAGTTTGCCAGAAAAACCACGAAAATCCGAGAAAAACCCTGAATGTTGCTTTGTGCGGAAAATACACCCAGCTAGAAGATTCTTACGCAAGCGTTAGAGAGGCAATAGCTCATGCTGCTGCTAACTTGAATGTCGCTTGCAAATTAAAAATGCTGGATGCCGAGCTTCCAGACGTAAAAAATCAGCTTGCCGATGTTGATGCGGTTATTGTTCCCGGCGGTTTTGGCGTCCATGGGATGGATGGAAAAATTTCGGTTAT
>WRMM01000257.1 GCA_009777135.1 Candidatus Fibrimonadales bacterium | reverse complement strand
ACGAAATCTTTCCAAAAGCAAATCGTCAACCAAAGACACAACAGACGATATTCCAAATGGAGCTACCCGGGCAGGCGTATCTGCCGTATAGGAGGTTCCCATCACAGGAATATGAAAAGTATGAGGAGATATAAACATATCTAATAGAATATAGAAAAAATACAAGGAAAGGTATCTTCAAGCCTTGCCAAGCTTATTTTCTATATTATTGTTGAAACTCAATGGAGAAGTTTAGATGAAAATACGAAAAATATATTTAGCCATCCTTGCATTTTTGCTGGTTTCATGCGCCTCTTTAGTTAAGGCAGCAAAAGATATTGCAAAGCCAAACGAAGAACAGCAAAAAAAAGAAGAGGAACCTACGCCTTCTCCTTCGCCGGCACCAACGCCAACGCCTTCTGAAAAACAAAGAAAAACTGCCAATTAGTTGTTATTTTCTATATTCCTGCAAATGGCTAAAATCCTGATAGTTGATGACGAAGAAATTGTGCGCGATGCTGTGGCAGATATCCTTGAACTTGGAGGGCATCGCTGCACGGTGGCGGCTAATCCGCAAATCGCTTTGGAGCAAATTGCGCTGTTTAACCCGGATTTGATTATTTCAGACTTCAAAATGCCTGGCATGACAGGCTTGGATTTATTGAAAGCAGTGAAAAAAGAAAGACCTTCGCAGCCGTTTTTGATGATGACCGCTTACGGCTCTATTGAAATGGCAGTAGAGGCTCTGCAAAACGGAGCTGACCATTATATAGAGAAAAAAGATTTGCAGGTGGAAATTATAGAACATGCCGTTGCTTTGGTGATGGATAAATATAAATACAAAACGGAAAACTTTGCTCTGAGAAAAAAACTTTGCGAAAAGAATTTCATAGGGCATGGCGAAAAATTTTTGGCTTTGAATAAATTTGTTGAAACAGTTGCCCCAACCAACGCTTCGGTTTTGATAACAGGCGAATCTGGAGTTGGAAAAGAAGTTTTGGCACGCGCTGTGCATTACCAGAGTTTGAGAGCGGGCGGCCCGTTTGTTAAAATAAATTGCGCCGCATTGCCAGAATCGCTAATAGAAAGCGAACTCTTTGGGCATGAAAAAGGCTCCTTCACCGGCGCTCTAAAAACAAGGCGAGGCAAATTTGAGCTTGCAGACGGAGGTTCTCTTTTGCTGGACGAAATTGGCGAAATGCCGCTTGCCGCCCAAAGCAAACTTTTGCGGGTTTTGCAGGAACGCACCATTGTTCGCATTGGCGGAGACGACGAGATAAAAGTTGATGTGCGTATAATTTGCACCACTAACAGGGACTTGAAAAAAGAAGCAGAAAACGGAAATTTCAGGGAAGATTTATATTACCGCTTGAGCGTTGTGCCTGTGGACATTGCGCCGCTCAGGGAGCGCAAAGAAGATATTCCAGATTTGCTGGATTATTTTATAAATAAGTTCAACGAAGAAAACGGCTATGCCGTTGAAGAAGCAAGCGAAGAAACGGTTGCCATGCTTCAAAGGCAGCCTTGGCCCGGCAATATTCGCCAGCTGGAAAACGCTATAGAGCGAGCCATGGTGTTTTGCAAAAGCGGAATTTTAACCCCAGAATTTTTTGATATTGATGAAAAAGCGGAAAAACCAAAACCCAAAAAGAAATCATAATGTTTGGCCGCAAACAAAAAACAGAAGAGCTTCCGCTGTGGAGCATAAAAAGGCAAAAGGCTTATAAAATATCGCGTGTTATTTGGATATTGCAAATTGTGATTGTTTTGCTTGCGTCTATTGCTTTATGCGTTTATCTATTCTCAATCTGATTTTTGCCTGCATATTAACCGCCGTGTTTATGGTTTTTATGTTTGCTAAATGGCAGAACAAAAATGAGCAAATTAAAGCTTTGAACAGCGAAATTTTAACAACGCAGGCAAAAATCAACATTCTTGAAGAGCAGGGAAACAAGGCTTTGACATACGTTCGCATTCGCAGAGGCTTGGACGTTATGTCTGGCAGAAGACTGTCTGAGAGGCAGAAAAATGTTTTAACGGAGAGACTGTTTGATATTTCAACCGATTACAGAATTGACCCGATTTTGATTTTAGCCGTTATAAAGCACGAAAGCAGAGGAGACCCGAATGCAAGAGGCGCTTTTTCATCTGGCGCGGAATCGGGGGCTTTGGGATTGATGCAGATAAAATACGAATCTGCTTTGGAAGTTGCGCGTTCGGTTGGAATAAGGATATCTTCTCCGGAAGATCTTTTTAACCCTGAAATAAATTTAATGGTTGGCACGGCTTATTTGCTGCGTTTAATAGCAAAATACCAGGATTTGCAGCACGCTCTGATGGCCTACAATGTTGGTTTGGGAACTTTGGACGGAAAGCTAAGAGCCGGCACAGCATTGCCCACAAGATATTACAACCGAATTATGCAGGAATATCAATTTTTGGTGGATAGGATTTTTGAATAATCAGCGTCCTACTATAATTTTTTGTATATTAGACATAGATTTACCGCCTAAATTAGGAGAAAGCTATGAACAAAGCTAAGTTCGTTTTATTCGCAGCAAGTATTATGCTTGCTATGGCATTCATTTTTTCATGTTCTTCCGATAGCGGAGGAGGTGGCGGTGGCGTGTCAAGCGGCGCATTGACCATAACAAACCCGCCTGCCGGACAAGTTTCGGTGTCGGTTCTGGATTATTCCAAGGAAATAAGAAGCCATGATCAAACTATGGAAGTAATGTTAAGTGCTCAACTTGCTGTTAATGCGCTAGTAAGCGCTTCTGAGCCTGTGCCTCTGCTAGATTTGACTGGTAAAACTTTTAATGAAAACGGAACCTTTGCGGTAGTGATAGTTTCTGGAATGCAATCTCGGTATTTCGATCAAGTTGTTTTCAGCAAAGGAGGAGCCATAATAAACTGGAATCAAAATTATTACGATCCTATTGAAGGTTATGTTTCAGGTGGCGGCAATTCCTCATCTGGCGGTAAAGGCAATCCTTCTTCTGGCAGCCAAAGCTGTAATGTTCCCGGACTTGTTCTTTCTGCTGGCGAAGCATGGGTATACAATGATATGGGATTTGGCGAAGGTATGATTTTCCAATCAAATTGCCAAGTTCTGTTTGTCTCTGACTATCCTAGCGGCAATTGGACTATTGATGAAACAAGTGCATATTCTGTGGATGGAAATCAAATAACTATAGATAAAGTAACAGTTACTTATGTTATAGCTGGCAATAATCTGATGCTGATATGGCCAGACAGCGAAGTTGAAACTTTTACAAAAACATCCGGCATTAATGTGAGCGGTGGCAATTCTTCATCTTCTGGCGGGGCAAGCAGTAGCAGCGCAGATACTCGGTGCAAAAGCGAGCAAGGCAGCCCATTGTTCTGTGAGTGGAGCAATGGATGCTATGCTCTTGATCCAATTTTAGCCGACAATCCTGGTCAGTCTTGCTCTTATTACATTGATGAGTGTATGGAGTATGGATATTTATATGCTGATGTTCTAGTAAGCGAATTGGCAACATGCGTAGGTGGTACAAATCTAGGAGGCAAGGGGCCTGTGAGCGCTACTCGCTGCAAAGACAATCAAGGCCGCGAGTTGTTCTGTGAGTGGGACAATGGATGCTATGCTATTGACCCG
>WRMM01000256.1 GCA_009777135.1 Candidatus Fibrimonadales bacterium | reverse complement strand
ATTGAAATTTCTGCGCGCCCTGCAAAAAGAGTTAGAGCAGAATTCGGGTTTGAATATGATAGAAGAGATGATGAGCTGGTTATAGACAAGCTCTACGGGCAATACAATTTTGCCTCTTCCAGCCTAGTGCGCGCTGGCTATATGAAAAAGGCTTTTGGCTTGGAAGAAAAGGCTGGGTTAGATGAGCGTTATTTCCGTAGACGCTCAATAATAAATGACGGCTTGGAAGATTTGCAATTTTTAGACCATGATTTGACATTTCAATAACGCCATAGATTGAATGAAAAATGGCGCTTTATAGGAGGTTTTTCTTGGGTGGATACTACTCGCTATCTGCAGAATTATTCTCTTGAGTACGGAACAAAAAGCACAGAATTTATTTTTTCAACAATAATCAGGCATTACACTCCTCCAGAAGAATATATGAGAGCTACTTTTGTTTCTTCTCTTTCTTTAAAGCGTATTGCAAAGCTTTTTGTGAGTGAAGTAGAATTCACTTACGGCCTCAATCCCATAATAAAGATTCTTGAAGATGACAGGAATGCTTTTGTTGGCGGTATTCGGATACAGGAATATTTTCCCATAAAGATTAAATCCGAAACCTTGCGGCAAATAATTCCCATAGCAGAAGCAGCTCTTTATTCCGAAGATATGGAGAGCGAAGATTTTGACATTCAATTAAGAATGGGATTGACGTTTGGATTTGCGAAAAATTCCGCATTTCAGTGGCGAAACACTTATGGAACAGTTTTTAGAATACAAGATAGCGAAAGAGAATTAAGACGTCGCCGCTTTGACAGCGAAGTAGTAGTGATTTTTTAGAGGAGATTGCCATGAATAAATTCAAATCTTTTTTTCAAGTCCTGTTAATCGGGGTTATTGGGGTTCAGGCAATAATTTCCTGTTCCAACGTTTCTGCAATTGAAGAACCGCCGTCCAACGACGTTTCAAGCAGCAGCAGTTATTTTGAACAGGTTTTAATAAAAGATTTGCCTATTAAATTCAACGAAGTTTACATTGCAGGCGGATGGGTGGAATTTTACAACCCTGCAGATACAGATTTTAATCTAAAAGGATATTCCTTAACAAATGATGAAGATGCAAATTTGCGGCCTTTTGGCAGTGTCGTTATTCCATCTAAAAGTTATTTAACGGTGTTTCTCTCTGGCACAGAGGAGAGCAATATTCATCTGCCTTTTGAATTGAGCAGAATTGGCGGAAAGCTATTTTTAATGGATTCGCAGAGGGAAATAGGTGATTCCGTCGAGTACCCAGCAGAAACTATAAAAAATTTATCTTTTACGAAAAATTTTACAAGCGGGCAATGGGCATTATGCAAACCAACGCCAAATTTGCCAAATTCAAACGAGTGCTATACAGAGCAAGCGCAAGTCCCCGCAAATCTTAGAGCAAGCGGCTATTCTGCGGAACCTTTCAATCTTACAATACCCGCTGGAACCGATGCGCAAAGTACTGTACGTTGCGAAACAAACGGCTCTCTTCCTACTGAAAACAGTGCAATAATATCTGGCAATACATTGAATATAAGTGCTACAACAGTTTTGCGTTGCGCTCAATTTAAAACCGGAGCATATCCAAGCGAACCGATTATGCGAAGCTATATCGTTAACGAGCGTTTACCGCAAATGCCGGTTTTTTCCATTGCTGCAGATCCGGTAACATTTACCAGCAACGGCATTTATCCTCCTACTAGCTATGAGGGTGGGAATCCGTGTACTAATGGTCCAAATTCCAGCTACAGACCTTGTAGAGACACTACGGTTCTGATTCATATTGATTTCTTTGAAGCTGGTGCGGATCACAAGTGGAGTATGCCTGGCGGATTGGGAATTATGGGTGGTTGGAGCAGGGCAAATTCTAAAAGGTCGGTTAAAATAAACTTTAAAAGAGAATTTGGGCATGATAATTTGAAGAACTATGCTCTGTTTCCTGAGTATCCCAACTTGACAAAGTTCAAGAGCTTTATGTTGCGAGCTGGCGGCAATAATTGGAACAGGGACTATATCCGCGATATGCTTGGCGCTACCCTCACAAAGGGTCTCGGGGTAGATTATCAGAAAGGGCGCTATGCCATTGTATATTACAACGGAGCATATTACGGCATTCATAATTTGCGAGAACGTTCCAATGATCATTACTATGATACGAACTATGGCATAAGCGAAAACAATCTGGATTTAATAAAAAACTTAACCGAAGCCCAGGCTGGTTCCATGAGCGATTACAATAATCTTATGAATTGGCTAGAAAGCGTTACGCTGAACAACGATGCAAATCTTCGAGAATTGGAAAATAGAATAGACTTAGATAACTTTACCAATTACTTTCAGAGCCAAATTTATTTTGATAATAGGGATTGGCCCGGAAACAACATAAAAATATGGCGCACAAAGTCACCCCCTTCCAAATACAAATGGTTTATATACGATGTGGATTTTGGTTTTGGTTCGGATATGTATTATAGCGACCAAAGATCTTGCACTATGCTAGAGCTTGTAACGGATAATGGCAGCAGATGCGGTAGATCCCATGATGGTTGGCCTATTTATTATCAGCAAAAGCGTTCTACTTTAATGCTGCGCAAACTTTTGGTGGAAAACGGAGGAAACGAAAGCTACAAAAGAGCATTCATAAATCGTTTTTCACTTTTGCTTGCTACATATTATGCTCCCACAAGAGTTAAAACGGAAGTAGATGCATTAATGAATTATCTTCCTTATGCGGAAAGAGTGCTAGATAGAGGAAAATGGGGCTATCTTTCTATGAGCGAAAATAATACTGAAATTAGAGAATTTGCCGATGCCCGTCCAGGAATTATGCATAACGATATTAGAAATTTCTTTAATTTAGGCTCTGCTTATAATGATCTTACCCTTTCAGTAAGCGGCGGTGGCAGAATTCTGGTTCACGATTTGCCAGTATTAAATGGAAATGCAACCTTTAGAACTTATCCCAGCGTTCCCATAACAATAAAAGCCGAGGGTGCAGGGTTCAAAAATTGGAGCGATGGTGAAACAGCAGCAGAGAGGATAATTACGGTAACGGAAGCAAGAACTTTAACAGCTAACTTTTAGACAAGCAAAATGATGATAGGCTGCAAACATCCTGTTAATCTTCTAATCCTGCTAATATTGGTTCAGGCATTATCCTGCTCCAATAGCAACAATTCTTCGAATGCAAATAACGAGGATAATAACGAAGACAACAAACCTGTCTTCGTAGGCAACCCGCCTGTTATGTTAAGCGAAATTTACACAGTAAACACAGATTACAAAGATGAATTTAGCGATAATCCAGGCTGGGTAGAATTTTACAACCCCGCAGACATAGCTGTTAATCTAAAAGGATATTCTTTGACAAATGACGCAAATAGAATTTTATGGACTTTTGGCGATGCAGTTGTTCAGCCACGCAGTTATTTAACGGTGTTTTTTTCCGGCAGAGATAAACCAAGCCTTAGCTTGCCAAGCGACAGCATAGATTTAATAGCAAGCGCAATCGGAGCATGGACTTGGGCAGATAGCCAAAGGGAGCCTCCTGACCCACCTGGCGGCAGCACTGCAGAACATAGTTTTTCTCAAAATACTGGACTTTCCGGAAC
>WRMM01000255.1 GCA_009777135.1 Candidatus Fibrimonadales bacterium | reverse complement strand
GGTATTGCCTTAGTACACTGAATATGGATTCTGAATGCAAAAGCACCGGATTGCTGCGTATGTCAAGTTCTTCCATTATTTGAGAATAAAGTTCAAGTCGTTTAGGGCAAGCAGCAATGGCTATCATGCGCCAGGTCGGTTGAAATGCTCTACAGATCATTGAAATTTCGTTTTCTTCCCAAGGCTCGCCGTCAACCGGCGGTTCCAGATTCAACAACAAGGTATTTGATGTAGAGAGCTTTTGACTGCCAATCATTTTCTCATTTTTTTGAGTTGCAAGAACGCTTTCATTTTCAGCTTTTTCCGAGTCTATAAGGAAAGACTTATAAAGGAAATTTCTGTTTGCGTAAATGCTATCGTTTCTCGAAGAATTTTGCAAGGCGATATTCAAAAAGGGGAAATCCGGATATATTCCCATACGATAAGGAGCGCGGGTTATCCGTGCCAGATATAAATAAGGAAGCTCTGCATTTTCCTGCAAGAAAAGGCACAAGTCCCATTTCTGCTCCTGTAGCCTTTTTTCCATTTCAAAAAATTCTGGATCGCCGTATAGCATTGCTTCTTTATTATAAAAAAGAGAGACGTGTTCCAAATACAATGCCCTTAATACATAGCGATTGCTTTCATCTGTTATGGCTAAAAAATTATCCCGCCCTCGTTTTTCAAAGAGAGCTAGCACAAATGGCAAGATTGCATAAAATTTATCTTGCTCTGTAGGCAAAAAAACAGCTATCCTTTTATAATTTGAAATATCTCCGCTATACCGAAACATTTCATTTTCGCCACCGCTCTTTTTTTCAAACCAACACCTTATAGACCGCTCCGAGCGGAAGCGCATAAAAAACCAGCGGAGTTTTTTGACAAAAGGCAAGGAAGACATCGGATTGTAATATAGAAAAAATTTTCTATTTTATTTGACTCACATGAACTCTCCTCTTTTCACAAAACTTTGTGTACTGTTTGTAACAGCAATGCTTATCAGCAATATAATAGCCGTTAAGCTTATAAGCCTTGGTCCCTTGATTGTTCCTGCGGCGGTTTTTGTTTTTCCCATAACATATATACTTTCTGATATTTTCAGCGAGGTTTATGGCTACAGAGCCAGCCGCATAACCGCATGGTATGCTTTTGGGGCAAACTTGCTGATGGTTTTGTTCTTCAAGCTGGTTATTGCTCTTCCGGGCGCGCCATTTTGGGGACCCGAAAATCAAAAAGCACTTGAAATGACCTTGGATGGAACATGGCGAATTTTAATTGCTAGCCTTACAGCCTATATGATAGGCGATTTTGTGAATGACGTTGTTTTTCAAAAGATGAAGGAAAAGCAAGGCGAAAAGGGCTTTGGGGTGAGGGCTATAGTTTCTTCTGTTATAGGCGAGGGTCTGGACAGCTTTCTTTTTATCACAATAGCTTTTTGGGGAACGGATTTCTTCTCCTGGATTGCGATTCTCTCGCAATGGGGCATCAAGCTTATTTACGAAGCGATTTTTTTACCGATCACCATTTTTGCGACGAAAAAAATTAAACTTGCCGAGCATGGCTATGTGAGTGCTTACGGCAACAGCTATAAAAATTAAAATAGCAATGACCCAGCGGGGCAAATCCGCAAAGTAAATTGTTGAGCCAATGCCAAAAAGCACAAAGAATATGGAAACTGCTTTCTGCTTCACAGGAACTGGTTTATTGTTAAAATAATCTGAAAGATATTTGCCAAACACTTTGTTTTCCAGCAGAAATTTGTGCATTCTCTGCGAACTGCGAGCAAACAGATAGGCTGCCAGCAACAAAAACGGAGTAGTAGGCACCAAAGGCAAAACAATGCCTATAGAACCGCAAATAACGCAAATTATGCCAAAAATAGTGAATAACTTTCTTTTCACAGAAAAGAAGTTAGTAAAAATTTACTATATTACCACCCATGCGTTCTTTTTTCACCTTTTTACTGATATTGTTTTTCTTTGCAGCGGCAGCCTCTGCCACAGGCAAGGTTTTTAACAAAAATTACGAGGGCATCCAAAAAATTCAGGCGACAATAGAGACCCATGAGGGAACTATTGCCGTAAACCTGCTTTTCAAAGAAGCCCCAAACACCGTGGCTAACTTTATAGACCTTGCAAACAAAGGTTTCTATAACGGCCTTTCGTTCCACAGAGTTATTCAGCGTTTTGTGGTGCAGGGCGGCGACCCGAATGGCAATGGCACTGGCGGCCCAGGCTACTCAATAGACGATGAGAAAAACGATTTGAAGCACGTTGCCGGAACGCTTTCAATGGCAAACTCGGGACCCAACACAGGTGGCTCGCAATTCTTTATAGTCCAGTGGGAACAACCGCACTTGGATGGCAAACACACTGTTTTTGGCATGATTGAGAGCGGTTTAGATGTGATTTATCGCATAGAGCCTTATGACCCTATCATCAAAGTGCAAATAGAGGAAATAAAATAAAAGCGGAAAATTTATGCCAAGCAAAAAAGCGATAAAAGAAGAAAAAGTCAAAGAAACTGCGCAAAAGGCAGTTGCCAAGAAAAAAGAGCCGACAGCAAAACTTGCGCCCCAAAAGGCTGTAGCTAAACCCTCTCCAAAGAAGGTTGTCAAAGCCGCACCCAAAGCAACAGCGCCAAAACCGGTTCAATCAAAAGTTGAATCTTCATTGATGGTTCAAGGCGCAAAGTTTATAAAAACAGCTTTCTTTTTTGATGCAGAAAAAGAAAACACAAGCAAACGCAAGCTAGGAATGCAGCCAAAGCAACCAGAAAAACCAACTGCATGGAGCCGCCCGAAAGTAGGCAGCACTCTAGACAGCAAAAATTTGGTAGAGCTTCTTTCGCAGCAGCTGGAATATGAGAACAGAACTTATTTTGAGGGATGCGAAGGGCAAATCTGCGTTAAGTGCAACATAAACAATGTTGACCAAAAATTTTATGTGAATAAATCGCTTGGCTACTGCACGGAGTGCGCAACGCTCCTTGACCTTGGGCAATCCAAGGAGGGCGTATTTTCAGATGCTCAAATGGAACTTATGCGCCGTTCAATGGAAAAGTCCATGCAAAAAGCAAAGGACATTGACGAGAACGATTTGGAAAGCGCATTGATGGACGACATGGACAGCTTGGAGCTGGAAGAAGCTTTGCTTGCCGCAGAAGAAGCCATGGAATTTTAATGATTAATGGTTATTAATTATAGTTTGCGTAATATAAAAGCATTGTGCAAGGCTCTTGGGCAGCCGCAAAAAAGTTTTGAGAGTATTCATATTGCAGGCACAAATGGCAAGGGCAGCACTTCTTTTTATTTGGCAAATATTTTGCAAGCGCACAAGCTTAAAGTTGGGCTTTTCACAAGCCCGCATTTGGTAAGCGTTAGGGAAAGATTTAAAATAAATGGAAAAATGATTTCGCAAAAGGAGCTTGATTTTTTTTTGCAAAGCGTTGAAAATGCGGCAAAGTCAGCAAATATTGAGCCGTCTTATTTTGAAACTTTAACTGCAGTCGCTTTTTTGTGGTTCAAAGAAAAAAAAATTCAGGTAGCCGTTTTGGAAGCAGGCTTGGGTGGCAGGCTAGACAGCACAAAAATCGCAAACGGCTGCATAGCAGCGATAACAAGCATAGGCTTAGACCACACGGAC
>WRMM01000254.1 GCA_009777135.1 Candidatus Fibrimonadales bacterium | reverse complement strand
GGTTTTTCATGCCAAGCCTTCAAAGTCTCCATTAACTTAACATATTCTTTATCAGACATTTTGAGCGGAAAAAATCTAATATCGCGAGATTCCGCACCCGCATATTCTCTTATTTTCTCATGAACAGGCAAAATATCATAAAAAGCATCAAAGCCACCGGCTATGCCTTTTGCGTAATAGCTGAACCATGTAGCATTCTCCGTGTGTGCGCCAAAATTAACTGCGTTCCAATTCAAAATGGAATGCTGTGGCTCTTGCGGAGCTACAACCAAAAAAACATGGCCAAATGCTGAAACTGGATTTTTTGGATATGGCCCAGCTAATGCTAAAAATACAGGTCTTTTAGTTGTGGTTGCGAAAAGAGCCTATAAGTTCATCTCCAAACACAACCTGATCGCCTTTGGATTTTTCCAATGCATCATTTATGTTTTGCGTAGCGGTATCTCTATTCACCTTGCTTTCCATAAGGTCCGCCAAAGCGTTTACGTATTCGCCATGATTCTCGCCAGCATCTATAGCTATTTGCGAATGGTTTATCATAGCAAATTTACGAATGGCAAGCTCTCTGGAAAAATCCAGGCTGGATTGGCCATCTTCTTGAAGATGAACAAAGAAAGAACCTGGCTCGTACAGCCACAGGGCACCTGTAGCCCAATCCGTTGTTGTTCCGCTTGTGCCACCTAAAAGAAGGTTTCCAAAACCACTGGCAGCAAAGTCATATTTCTTTTCCAAATAAATATTTTGAGCAATGTATCCCTGCTTGCTTATTTTAATACTTCTCTCTTTGCCTTTTTTGAATTTTCCGCTAAAAGGAGTTACGCCTATTTGCTGGCCATTCATTTCAACAATAGCTCCATTCACATTTGAGTTTATGGTTATTGTTTGGCTTGAGCCTCTGACTATTGTTGCGCAACCTGCAAGAAAGGTTATGCAAAAAAATAATGCAGACAGTTGAATGAGTTTTTTTCTCATTTTTTTACCTCTTGGTTTTTACTCGGCGGAATTGCCGAATAAGCTGTTCCTTCGCATTGCGAAAAATTATTTGGGATGAATTTCTGTTTGAAATACATTTAAAAATTCCTGTTGTAAAGCAAATAAGCCTTTGGGGTACCTTGTTTATTCGTTAAAACTGCCATATTAAAGCCGGATTTTTCTTTAGAAGATATTACTCTGACTTCTGATTTTGATTTATTATAAAGAAAAGGGCGAACAAAGCCAAATAAGTAGCCAGAAGTGAACAGAACAATTCCAATATCCTCTCCGCCTGCCTCCTCCGCTGCTACGTAAAATCCTATAACCATTAACGTCCATGGGATAACTACGCCTGCAAAATCATCCATAATGAAATAAGAACCTAAACCTGGAATAATATTTAATGCTGCTGCCACTAACCTTTCTCCTGTTCCAAAATCTTCTTCATAATAATTTGTGTTGTTTGGCTGGAAATTAGTATTGGATTTAACAAGTCGAGAGCTTGATGTTTCATCA
The DNA here is from genome assembly GCA_009777135.1 of Candidatus Fibrimonadales bacterium. Taxonomy (GTDB): domain Bacteria; phylum Fibrobacterota; class Fibrobacteria; order Fibrobacterales; family Fibrobacteraceae; genus Fibrimonas. The sequence goes on along the minus strand of WRMM01000254.1, from coordinate 2,138 downwards.
AATTGCAAATGCGATGGCGCCGGATTATTTCTTTGCACAGGAGCAGGAGCTGCAACTGGAGCAGGTCGGCTTGCTGGCTTTCTGCCTTTATTTATATTGGCAAATAGTGGCGCAGCCTGTTTTCTTATGGTGCCTAGCAATCCTCGAACGCTTTCGCTTTCGGTTACAAAGCTGCCTAGCAAGTTGCCGCTCATGGATTCGTAAAGTTCAACGGTTAGAGTAAGCATTCCATCAAAATCGCCTACAAAACCTTGAGTGACATACTCTGCGCCTATTGCCCTGCCTATTTCAATTGCACAGCTCTCAGCAAGACATTCCGCTTGATCTGCATCTGGCGGCATTAATTGTATAATGTTATCTCTTGTTAAAATGGAATAAGCGTTTCTGGGCAGAGTTTCTCTTGCCTGCTTTCGCAATTCATCCGTTAGATGCCTAAATTCAGAAATAGACAGATTTATATTTTCGTTGTTAGGCACTATTTCTAGAACAGCGACTACACTTGCAAAGGTTATTTGCAAAGTTGCAAGCAGCAAAAAAATTATTCTACGCATATTGATACCCATTTTTTAAGTTCCTGTTTCCAGTCGCTAAAATCGTGACTCCTAATTTTTGATTCAAGCTTGCTTTCTGCCGAACGTGAAACTTTGTTTGCAGTCGAAAGCGCAGGGCTTAACGTTAATTGAAAAAATGTTTCGCCAGAACATGATTCGCCTTTTAACGCCGGCCTAAATAAACACAGATGGTTGCCAAGCGAGGCTTTGTATTCGCATTGTATCTCGGCATCCAGCAACGAAATTTGCAAACCGCTTTTGCAAACTTCGGTGTTCAGCATAAACTCTTTGGAAAATTTTGAGATTAAAATTTTTGAACCATAGCTATCAGCATCTTTCCAATAAATCTCCTGACTGGAACAGAATTTTTGATAATCATTTTTAACAAGTTCGTATAAATTCCGAATAGCTTCAAATTCTTCCGCTTTGCCAAGGCTTTGGAGAATTCTCTCGATTTCCATATATTTATTGTAAAAATCGCTGGTTTTTTGCCAAATATCCTTTTTTTGCTTAGGGCGTTTTTCAGCGGGAAACGCCTTAGCCAGCATCGAAAGGGTATCGGCTATTTGATTTTGCCTTGCAAGGTATGGTTTTGCGGCATTTTCACGGCTCATGCACGCTACAACGCCAGCATTGCCGTCCATGGCAACTGAATGCTTTATTTGGGCATCTTGAGCATTCAAAAGCTGTGATTTCTGTTCTGTTTGCATTAAGTTGTCTCTTTTCAAAAGCTCTTCTTTGCCATTTCTAGTTTGCTGTTCTGTTCTAGATTCAGTTCGAACAGAAACCGAGCTTTGAATTTGGTTGGCTATCATTGAGCGAGCCAATGCAAGAGCCTCGCTTTCATTCTTTGCAACTCCAACGCCTCTGAATTCGCCAGAGGCGCATTGAACGCCGTGCAGATTTTTCATAATGGTTGTGGAAAAAGCCATGCCAGCGAACAACGCAAAAAACAAAACAGAACATATTTTAAACATTACCTGTCCAAGAAGTTTTCAGTGCTTTCAACTTCCTTGTTTATTGCATCCATTATTTGCTTGGTTTTGGCAAGGGCTGCAATCTCTTGGTTTGCGTTTATGCGCGCTTTCAGCTTATCAAGAAAGTCCTTTTTATTTGTGGTAACCATTACGTAAACGTGATATTTCTTTTCTTCTTTGTTATATAAAATCTTGGTTTCTTGAACGGTTACATCTACCAAGTCGTTCTTGCTTTCTTCGCCAATGCGCTCAACTGCACCAGAAACATCATCCTTTTCGCTTGTGTTGCTAGTGCTAATGCCGGCAACTCTTTTAACAAGCGTTGCAATAGACGTAGACATATTTGCCCTTGCCTTTGTTTCGGCAAAGGTAGTTGCGGTGTATTCATCGGAAGACACTTCGTCTCCAATGCCGCAATAAAAGTCCTTGTAGTCCTTTTGGCACTTTTTGCGAAGTTCCAAGGCAGGGCTTGTTACCTCTTCGTAACCGCTAGGAGCACGTTTTGGCCCTCCGCATCCGATAAGCGCAGATACAGAAATAGCCACCATAGACATGATTAGTGTCTTCTTCATAGAATACCTCTTGTTTAGGGGTGAAATTAAACTGATTA
>WRMM01000253.1 GCA_009777135.1 Candidatus Fibrimonadales bacterium | reverse complement strand
CTCCTTCAAAGCCTCTTCTCGCTCAACTTCAAGAGCATCCTTCAAATTCCATTCTGTAAGCAGCATATTCTCAACCTCAAAAGCATGTTCCTCAAAAAAATATAGCAAAATATTTTTGCTGATGCAAGTTTTTATGGCCGCTTTTATGGCGTTTTCCCTACTCATGCTTTTGAGATTCTCATTTACCTCTGCCACAAGCTCGCTGTAGCCATTCAAAGCAGGGCTTCTTTCCGCCATATCAACATTCCTGCCCTTGTTGATGTTGTAAACCTGAACCCTAAGCTCAAGAAGATAGCTTTCTCTTTTGCATTTGAAAGCATCGGAAAGCTTTAGCTCCTTAAAGTCCGGGAACTCTTCTTTGCCGTTGTACAGAACTATGAATTCTGGCGTTGGGATTTCAACAATCTGCTTTTTGTACAAGTCTTTTTTGTCGGTTATTTTTTGATACTCCTTCGCCATATACTGCAGCATCCTCAGCGGCATATTGTAATTAATCGTAGATTGATGCTCTATGAGAACAACGAGTTTGTCGTCAAGGACAAAAGCTATGTCGTTTAGCTGCTCCATGAACAGCACATCGGACAGGGTTATTATTTCTATCTCCGTGTCTTCAGGATAATTCCCTCCGCTCACTGCGTTGTAAAGTTCAAGCAGTTTTTCCTTTTCGCTGAACAGCAAAGTGAACACGCTGTTTTTGTAGCAGCGGTTCGCCAGCTTGCCGCTTTGGTTTGTTTTAGCATTTTCCATGCCTTATATACGGCAAAAGCCGTGCCAAGCAAAAAACGCTGAAATTCGCTCAAATTCGCTGTTTCAAAGTGTCCAAAAAGTGTTTAGACACTGTTTAGACACTTTTTGGACACTATTTAGGTAAAGCGGCCGAGTTTGATAAAGCACAGCCATTTGCATAAGAAAGCTCCAGGTCTTCAGCTGTTGAAAGAAAATTGACACCCTCCCCATCCCGCCCGCAAAGGTGGGTTTGGTCTCGGCATTTAGATTTCGCCAGCTTGCTTTATTGCATATTGTTCCATGTCTAAGGGCAACCAAAAATTAGTTTGTTTGATTTTCTTTAATAGAGGTTTCACAGAAGGAATTACTCCATTCAATTTGGCTTTGACAATTAATCAAGCTCGCCAATCTTGGATAAAATTATAAAACAACTTGTATCTGATATTACAACGCTAGGCATTTATCATTTCTTTTGACAAATCTGAAACTGGGAAATTAAAAACAGAAACGCCATAATCACTCAAAAGCTCTATAAAACTCCTTTTGGTTAAGCCTGCAATATCAGATGCCTGACCAAGAGAAACCCGTCCTTGTTCATAAAGCTTGCTAGCAACAAGCATAGACAGGCTTCTTTTGTCTATATCTACTGTTTCAGGCAAATTGATTGTAAGCGTAGCCATAACATAAATATAGAAATTTTAAAACCAAACAATATCAACCCCCTCACGCCGCCCCGCCGCAAAGGCGGGTTTGTTTTGTTTTATGAAACAAAATCTGCGAAAAATTTATACCATTCCGCAATGATATCATTTTTGTTTGTTTCTATATATTCAAGCGCAGCAGACAACTCTTTTTTAGATAAACCACTATTATTATTTGCCACCTCCAAAGAGCCGTCTGGTTTAATCCAAACTTTTGTCGCGTTCTGTTCCTGTTTTCCCCTGCTTATATGAATATGCACCGGCTCTAATTTATTTCCGCTAAATTCATTTGACCAGAAAAAGAATACAAGCCCCAAATAATCTAGCAAGACTTTAGGCATTCCAAACCGCCTCCTTTTTGCGCATATTCCCATAAAAGAAAAGAGTTATTTCTCAAATATCTTTTTAATTGCAAAAGCTCATTTTGGCTAAATCCATAAGTTTTGCTAAATTCCGCAGCAGGCAATTCACCTTCCGCAAAATCAAATTCCTCATTGCTAGGACGCTCAAAATAAACCCTAACCCTGCGACCCATTGCCGTATTTTCCATATCAGAATGAGTAAGCACAACATTATTTACCGTTGAAAAGTAATGTTTCATAATGCATAATATAGTAAATCCTACGCCAAACCCCGCCGCAAAGGCAGGCTTAGTTTTATCAAGACCTAGACAAAAAATCCCTTGCATAAATATGCTGCACGCCTTCATAAGTGTTTTCAAAAGACACATCGGCAGATACCACAATCTTGGGGTAGTTATCCCTAATCTTCAGCAAATTGCCAAATTCCCTGTCAATGGTTTCCGCTTTGGACAATTCCTGCGTAACCTGCACGTAAAGCTTTTCGCCATTCTTTGTGCACACAAAATCAACTTCCTCGGATTGCAAAATCCCGATTTTCACGTCATAGCCGCAAAACAGCAAGTGATTAAAAACTAAATTTTCCAAACGCATTGCCCTGTCCTGCGGATTATAGCCGGCAATCATATTCCGTATTCCCATATTCTCAAAGTAATACTTTTCGCCTCGCTCAAACATTTTTTTCCCGATTATATCGTACCTGCCAACTTTGTGAATTACAAAAGCATCCGTAAGCGCTGAAATATACTCAATAACCTGGTTCGTAGAAATTTCGGTGCGCTGGTTTTTCAAATAATCGCTAATGCTTTTAGATGAAAATAAATTCCCGATATTTCCCGCAAGATACTTTACCAACTGTTCCAGAAAAACCGTATTCCTTATTTTTTTGCGAGCTATAACATCCTTTAAAATAATGGTTGAATAAATACTGTTTAAATACTCCCTGATAACTTCGCTGTCAAAAGGCAAATGAATCAAATAGGGCAAGCCTCCATAGCGTGTATATTTTTCCAAAGAAGCGTCATTGTTTTCCAGTTTGTGGAATTGCAAAAATTCCATGTAAGACAAGCTGTAAATGGCAAATTCAATATAGCGTCCGCCAAGCTCGTTTGCCAAGTCGCTGGAAAGCAGGTCTGAATTGCTGCCTGTAATGTAAATGTCGTTGTTTTCTTTCAGCAGCAGCGATTTTATGGCTATATGAAAATCATCTATCAACTGAATTTCATCAACAAATATATAATTCATTTTCTTTTTCACGGATTTCCCGGCAATGTAATTATTTAAATCATGGTAATTGCGAATAGCATCGAAAGCGATGTCTTCTTTGTTTATGTAGATTATATTTGCCTTAGGCTCATTTTTTTTGATTTTTTCCATGAGCAAATACAACATGCGGCTTTTGCCAACTCTGCGGTGCCCCGTTAGCACTTTGACTATATTTTTCTCTATAAAAGGCTCTATTTTGCCTATATAGGCGGCTCTGTTATAAACTGGCTTCTGCATATCTAAACCTCGCTATTTTAAACATGATTAAAATTCACATATAAAATAGCAAATATTTTAAACATGATTGAAGCTTTTCTCGTTTTCTGCTGGTTTTTTTTGCAAAAACCGCCGAATTTTCGCTAAAAGCAGGTTTTTTAACGGAAAAATAAAATATTTTCCCTGAAACCCTTGATTTTTTTGGAAAAAATATCTATATTTGTGTTCAAACATGGCAAATTTAATGCTTAGTTGAAAGTGGAGAGTTGAGAATTGAGAGTTATTAATCAAATATCAAGCGCAGGTGCTAATCTTGGTGCTCAGGGCCGCTATGAATACAATACATCTCAACTCTTCACTCTCAC
>WRMM01000252.1 GCA_009777135.1 Candidatus Fibrimonadales bacterium | reverse complement strand
GTCGCATCGGAATAGCGGGATTCGAACCCACGGCCTTCTGCTCCCGAAGCAGACACTCTACCAGGCTGAGCTATATTCCGGAATGAGTGGTAGAATATAGAAAATACTTTTCTATATTAGCTATTATGAAAAAGATAATATTGCTTCTCGCTTTGCTTTTGAGCATTTCTTTTGCGCAAAATGGTGCTTTGGGGTTTTGGTTTCAGGGTGGAAACTCTGGCGAAAACTGGGGTTTGGATTACAAACATTTAAGCTCTTCTGTTGCGCACAATATTTATGCTACCATTAAGTCTTCTGGCGGTGTCCTTTCTACAGGCGCGTATTATGGTCATTATTTTCAGTATAATATAATTAAGGCTGATGCCTCGGTAGGGCGTTTTCCATTGTATTGGGGACCAGTTGGAGGATTTGGCTATTGGGGTGGAAACAATGTTAACGGCTTTGCGCTGCGAGGCGGCGTTACAGGCGGAATTTCGTGGATGCTCCCGTCAAGTTTTCCTATGGATATATCCGCAGAGTTAAATCCAGTTGCTGAAATACATCATGTATCTTGGCCAGGAGACAGCGATACAAATTTAGAGTTTCCAAGATTTTATTTTCGCTTGCTATTCCACGCCTACTTCTTTTAACCTTTAGCTAACCTTATACCCTCAGGGCTTAGCTCCACCACGCCTTGCTTCCATAGCTTGCCTGCAAGCTTTTTAAATCCTTTTTTGCTCATTCCAAATCTGGCTTGAATTTCTTCTGGCGATGAATTATCGGAAAAGGGCAAAAAGCCGTTATTCTCTTTTAATGTTTTCAGCAAAGCATCTTTGTGCTTGCCAACAAGGGCGTCAAAACCTATGGGCGAGAGGCTAAGGGCAATGAGCGAGTCTTCTTTGATGCTGTGTATATAGCCTGTGCACAAATCTCCTATGCGAAGCTTTGTGGAAGCTGGGTTGCAGTAGAGCCTGCCCGTCCAGCGTTTGTTTATCACAAAGTCTATGCAGCGATCCTCTTGAAAATCGTATGCTGTAAGCGAAACTTCCATTCCCTCTTTTAATTCAGAAACATCTCTGTCAAAGTGTCTGCGCAATTTTTCTGTGGAACTTAAGCGGCCGCTTTTTTCGTCTATAAATACCCACACCACGCAGGTATCGTTTTTTTGCAATTCGCCCAGCTGGTTGTTATATGGCAAAATCAAATCTTTGTCTAGCCCCCAATCCAAAAATGCGCCTGCATCGTTTACATCTTTAACGCGCAGAACGGCAAACTCATTTACGCAAGCCTTTGCTTTTTGCGTTGTGGCTATGGGGCGAGCTTCGTTGTCAAGGTAAATAAACAAGTTTATTTCATCGCCAATTTTCAGTTCTTTAGGTGTTTTGGATTTTGGCAAAAGCACCCTGTCTTTGCCATCCTTTGTTTCCACATAAAAACCCTGCGGCAATTCTTCCAAAACCACGCAATCATTATAATTTCCTAAAAGCATGAGGGTAATGTAGTAAATCAGCATTTACTATAATTATGTTGTGCTGAAATCTTTTGGAATAAGCGGGCGGGAGTGCGCTGTTGAGTTGGAGTTGCTTAGTTTGAGCGCTGATGCTGGCAAAATTACGTGGTTTTATGGCGAAGAAAATCCAGATGATTTCAAAGTTGTTTATCAAGGCAGAACAAGCGTTTTAGAGCATAGCTCGGGAAAAAGAATTATAGGAGCAGAGCATTTGAGCGCGGCTGCGCTTGCGTTTTCTGGCTGCCAGTTTAAGCTGAATGCTCCGCAGGGTGAATTGCCGCTATTGGATGGCAGCGCAAAGCTGTGGGCAATGGAATTGGAAAAGGTTGGCGGAATAAAAAGTGAGCGTTTGCATTTTCATGATATTTTTGAAAAAGAATTTGAAATTAAAATGGACAATCGTTTTATTAAATACCAGCGAGGCGAAGAAAATTGCTTGGAAGTAAAATATGATGTAGAGCGGTTTGGGCGAAATTTCAGCGCTAACGTTAAAATAAATTCTGCAAAAGATTTGGAAAAAATTCTTTTGGCCAGAACCTATATTTTTGCAGAAGAATTGCCTAGCGTTGGGCTTTCGGAAAATCTGCGCGGCTGCGGAGTAGTTTTGGGCATGGAAGAGGATTTGCTCTTTGAAAATGAGCCTGCTTTTCACAAAATTCTGGATTTTTTGGGCGATATTGCTTTATATAAAGGAATCTTGCCAAATGGCCGCTTTGAAATATACAATGGTGGGCACGAAATGCATCATAATTTACTATATTATTAGCCTGTTGTTGAAAAGATACTATGGAGAAATTTTAGTGAGCAATGCAATTTTAAACATTGAAGGCAAAGAATATTCATTGCCTGTAATAAAAGGAACGGAAGACGAGTTTGCAGTAGATATATCCAAGCTAAGGGATCAAAGCAGCTACATTACCCTTGATGAAGGCCTAGCAAACACCGGTAGCTGCATAAGCGCAATCACCTACATAGATGGCGATAAAGGCATTTTGCGTCACCGGGGTTATTCTATTGAAGAACTTGCCGAAAAAAGCACATTTGTGGAAACTGCCTGGACAATTATCTGGGGCAGGCTTCCAACTGAAAGTGAACTTAGCCGATTTTCTGGGCTTTTGACTGAGCATGAGCTATTGCACGAAGGTCTAAAATATCATTTTGATGGTTTTCCCATAGATGCTCCACCAATGGCTATTTTGAGCGCAATGATAAACTCAATAGGTTGCTATTATCAAGATTTATTGACTAACATGAGCTGCGAAGCTAATTTTGAAGACGTTGCGGCAAGATTAATCTCAAAAGTTCGCACAATAGCGGCTGCAGCATATAAAATGAGCACTGGCAGGCCAATTATGTATGGAGTGCCAGAGTATAATTATGTGCAGAACTTTTTGCACATGATGTTTTCTTTGCCAAATAGACCTTACATAGCAGACCCAGACATAGTAAAGGCTCTAAACCTGTTTTTGATTCTGCATGCAGACCATGAACAGAATTGCAGCACAAGCACGGTTCGCATGGTTGCAAGCAGTGGCGCAAATTTATTTGCAAGCGTTGCAGCAGGAGTATGCGCTTTGTGGGGACCCCTGCATGGTGGCGCAAATCAAGCTGCTATAGAAATGCTGGAAGAGCTTCGCAAAACTAATTGTTCTGTTAAAAAATTTGTAGAAAAAATCAAGCGCAAAGAAGACGGAGTTAAGCTTATGGGCTTTGGGCACAGGGTCTATAAAAATTTTGACCCGCGCTCCAAAATTTTACACGATATTGCCAAGAAAATTTTTGCTAAGCAGGGACAAAGCGATGAACTTTTAGACATTGCTCAGGAACTTGCAGAAGTTGCGCTCAAAGATGATTATTTCATTGAACGCAAACTTTATCCGAATGTGGATTTCTATTCTGGAATAATTATGCGCGCCATTGGCATTCCGCTGAATATGTTTACGGTTATGTTTGCTATTGGCCGCATGCCGGGCTGGATTGCCAACTGGAAAGAGGTTCATGATAACTCAAAACAGAGAATTTACCGCCCGCGGCAAATTTACACTGGCGAAAATCTTAGATCCTACGAGCCTATAGACAAGCGAGCTGCAAATTAGCGACCTGCAGTCAGCATGGTAGATTTAGCATGACCTTTGGCATTCCAAATTTTATAGGCGATATGGTGC
>WRMM01000251.1 GCA_009777135.1 Candidatus Fibrimonadales bacterium | reverse complement strand
CGCTGCAGAAAGGCATGGAAATTATAGGTCGTTGCGCAAATGCAGACTGCGTTGAGATTTGGCAAAATGAAATGCGCGATGGGGAGCTTTATGCTGTTATTAAGTGTTACTGGGTCAACGAAGAATTGCAGTTAAAAAATGCTGGCGCAACTCATAGCTTCCCTTATAGCACAACGCCTGAATGGGAAAGCAGATTATTGCGAGGCGAACGCATACACGGACCGGTTTCCAGCCTTTCGCAGGGAGACCAAGGTTTTCTGGAGCCTTATGGCGTAAAATCAATATTAGCTATACCGATTATTATAGAGAACCGGCTTTGGGGTATGTGCTGCATTGACGATTACACCAAATCTCGCGATTTTGCGGAAGAAGAAATCAACATACTGCATTCCGCTACTTTGATGATGGTCAATGCTATAAACAGAAACGAACAAGCTGCAAAAATCCAGAAAATGATGAGAGCAACTGAGTACAAGTCTAATTTGCTTTATGCGGTAAATTACGCTGCCACCTTTCTTCTCAATTCAAACATTGACTCTTTTGAAAGCGACTTGCACCAAAGCATGAAAATAATGACGGAGGCTGTAAAGGCTGACCGCATGTATATTTGGAAAAATTATATGGTTGACGGGCAGCTTTACTGCACTCAAATCTACGAACAATCCGAAGCCGTGGAACCTCAGCAAGGCAAAAAATTAACGCATAGCATTCCGTACAAAGATAAGCTTTTGGGATGGGAAATGAAATTGTCAAAAGGAGAGTGCATAAACAATTTGGTGCGCAATATGCCTCAGGGAGAACAGGATATGCTGGTTCCGCAGGGTATTTTATCCGTGCTGATAGTGCCGGTATTTATAAAAGAGCAATTTTGGGGTTTTGTTGGTTTTGATGATTGCCATAACGAGCGGTTATTCACGGAAGAAGAAGAGTCCATTCTGCGTTCTTCCGCTTTGCTGCTTGCCAATGCTTTGCTTCGCAATGAAATGATTGTAAACATTCGCGACACCTCCATCAAGCTGGAATCCGCGCTTGTGCAGGCAAATGCCGCAAACAAAGCGAAGAGCGAGCTTTTGGCTACCATAAGCCACGAAATAAGAACTCCAATGAATGCTATTTTGGGCATCACGGAAATTCAGCTGCAGAATGAAGATATTTCCCAAAACGCAAGGGAGAGTTTGAACATAATTTACAACTCAGGCGATTCCTTGCTTCGCATTATCAACGACTTGCTTGATTTGTCTAAAATAGAGGCGAAAAAACTGGAAATAATTCCAGCCAAGTATGAGATTGCAAGCCTTATTAACGATACTGCGCAATTGAATATGACGCGAATAGAGAGCAAGCCGATAGAATTCAGGCTGAACGTGGATGAAAATATTCCGTCTTTGCTTTTTGGAGACGAGCTTAGAATAAAACAGATATTGAACAATATACTCTCAAACGCATTCAAATACACAGACCGCGGAGAAGTTTCCATGTCTGTTTCCATGGAAAAAAGCAATGGCGAAGATTTTGATATAACGCTTGTTTTTCGCATAAGCGACACAGGCCATGGCATGGCAAAAGAGCAAGTGCGCAAAATATTTGATGAGTATTCGCGTTTTAATTTAACCAGAAACAATGAAATTGAAGGCACTGGGCTTGGCATGAGCATTACGCAGGGCTTGGTAAGCCTTATGAAAGGCGAAATTTTTGTTGAAAGCGAGCTTGGCAAAGGCTCTGAATTTATGGTTCGTTTGCCGCAAAAAAGCGCTGGGAGCAATATTTTAGGCAAGGAAATTTCAGAAAATTTGCAAAAATTCCATATAAGCAATGCTTCGGAAATGGAAAAAATAAAAATTGTTCGCGACCCAATGCCTTATGGAAAAGTTTTGATTGTTGACGATGTGGAATCTAATTTATATGTTGCCAAGCATCTTTTAGACCCTTATGATTTATCCGTTGAATTGGCTACGAGCGGTTTTGAGGCTATTGATAAAATAAAAAGCGGCAAGGTTTATGATATTATATTCATGGACCACATGATGCCAAAAATGGATGGCATTGAAGCTGTAAAAATAATACGCAATCTGGGATATTCGCATCCCATTGTAGCGCTTACGGCAAATGCAGTTGTTGGGCAGGCAGAGACGTTTTTAGAAAATGGTTTTAACGGATTTATATTCAAGCCCATAAATACTATTCTGTTAAATGCCGAGCTTAACAAATTTATTCGAGATAAGCAGTTGCCCAAAACCCTTGCGGAATTTAAACCGGATTCCACGCTGCGTTCAATATTTGCAAAAGACGCTAAAAGCACATTGCCAGTTTTTGAATCTGCGCTGAAAAATATAAAAAGCATTTCAAACGATGATTTAGATTTATTTGCGGTTAAAGCCCACGCAATGAAAAGCGCGCTTGCAAACATTGAAGAAAATGAACTTTCGCAAATTGCTTTTGCTTTGGAAAAAGCCGGCAAAGAGCGGGACAAAAACATAATCGAGGCTCAAACTCAAAAATTTATTGACGCTTTGCAGGCAATAATCAATAAAATTGAAGCGGAAACAAAAGCGACGGCAGTTTGCGACGAAGATGCGGGCTATTTGAAAGAGCAGCTGAAAATCATTGGCGAGGCTTGTGCGAATTACGATGCCCAAACCGCCAACGCTGCGCTTGCGAACTTGAATAAAATGCCATGGACTTGCGAAACCAAAGCATTGCTTGACAGAATCAATGAAAATCTTTTGCACAGCAATTTTGAAGAAATAGCAACGGAAATAGCTCATTCGTAGTTCCGTATATCGTTTGTTCCATGTTTCAGAGCTTAAAGTTTGAGTTAATCATTGTATATTTTCTAAATTTATAATATGAATAATGCGATATTAAATTTAAATCCTGGAGACAAAGCAATTGTAGAAGGCTATGCCTTGGATGCAGACAAATCTTACAAGCAGAAACTGCTTGCCTTGGGGCTTATAAAAGGAACGGGGTTTACCGTAATAAAAACCTCTCCGTTTGGCGACCCCATAGAAATAGAGTTGCGCGGCTACCGGCTCTCTTTGCGCAGGCAAGAAGCAGAGGTGATTTTATGCTCACGATAGCAGTAGCAGGCAACGCAAACAGCGGAAAAAGCAGCATATTCAACCTTTTGACCGATGGCAAGCAGAAAGTTGGCAACTGGCCCGGAGTAACCGTTGACAAAAAAATCGGCAGAATAAAACATAACGCCATAGAAGCGGAACTCGTGGATTTGCCGGGCATTTACGCCATGAGCGCATGGAGCGAAGACGAGAGAATTTCGCGCGACTATCTTATTTCTTGCGAAGCGGATTTGATTATAAACGTTGTGGACTCCACCAATTTGGAACGCAGTTTATTTTTGACATATTTGCTGAAAGATATGTGCGTTCCTGTGCTGGTTGTTCTTAATATGACAGATGTCGCTGAAAAACAAGGAATCAAAATAAATGCAGAGGAAATTGAAAAACAACTCGGCGTTCCCGTTGTAACCGCTTCTGCAATCAGAAAAGCGGACAAGGGCAAAATTCTGGACAGGGTGGCAAAAATAGCAACAAAAAAAACGGATAAAACTCCAATCAAGCTGCCCCCGCAAGACGAAAACGAATTTGAGGCTTTGGCAGAAAATATTTACATGCAAATAGAAAATGTAATGGCAAAGTC
>WRMM01000250.1 GCA_009777135.1 Candidatus Fibrimonadales bacterium | reverse complement strand
GCAAATCCAAGCATCTGCCTAAGCGACCAAGGCCCGTTTCTTCTTTTTCCTTCAGGTTTTGAAGAATCAATGTAATACCAATCCATACGTTAAACGTAGTAAATTTTGGAGCAAACTCTGCGAGCTACTCCCCAAACCTCTTCCCCACAGTTAGCCCTGCTCCCCATACGAATGGATAATTTCCTCGCACAGCTGGTTCCAAAAACCAGTTTTTGTCCATGCCTAGCCTTAGCCCTGCGGTCAGCCCGCCAAGCGGCGTTATTTGATTTTTTCCGTCTTCTGCGGTGAACATTCCTCCAGCTTCCGCTTGCAAAAAGGGACCTGTGAATGGCAGATAATATCTAAACATAAGCGTTGATTCCATTGTGCTTGCCACGCTCATGTCATTGCTGTACACGGCGTTTAAGCCTAGGGCAAAGTGCCTGTTCATGTCGTAGCCCAATGCCATGTTGTTGCCAATCGCTGTTCCTTTTTTTGCGTTGCTGTTCACTTCTGAGCCAATGCCCGCAAAGAATCCGTGCTTTTTTTGCGGTTTTTCAACGAGAGGCATGGGCTTAGGTTCTGGTGTTGGCGCTGGTGGCGGCGTTGAATCAATGGCTTTAGGAACAACCGCTATGGTGTCGGGGAGCAGGGGAGTTGGGGCGATTGGTGGGGGCACTCTTGCTTGGAGAGGATCGCCGATTTTATCGTTTTGCCTTTTATCCACCCAGCCTTTATAGCCAGCCTGCGCCAGCACCGCATCGTTATAGCTGCTTGCTCCTGGAATTGTTTGAAAATATCCAATCCTGACCCTGTATTTAATTCCGTCTATCAAGCCTGGATTTTCCACTTCTGCAAAGTATGCCTTTATTCCGCGCTCCGCAAGATTATTCACCGCTTGCTGTGCCTGCCGCTGTGAATCGTAAATGCCTACTTGGATTATATACATTCCATCTTCGCTTGGCATTTCAATGAGCACAGCGGAATTTTCTTCTTCTTCTTTTTCCTCTTCCTCTTCTTCCTCTGCGGATTCCATTTCCAGATCCAATACTTGCGTGCTGCTTTCTTCTCCCAAGGCAAAGGATTCGCCGAAAGCATCTTCATAGCCTTCAAGCTTTGCCCGAACTGAGTACTCGCCTGGCGGCATATTCATAAATGCGTAGTTTCCTTCTTCATCGGTGATTGTCGTAGCCACAACAGCGCCGTCCCTCAAAAGTTCTATTGTCCCGTTTGCTCCGCCTCTTCTGCCAAATAGCACATTGTTTCCAGATTCGTTTTTGAATTCTACGCCTGCATCTGACATTTCTTTGATTTTAATATTCAATTTTCCTATTATATTGTGCTTAGCTTCCTCTTCTTCAAGAATAATTTCTTCATCTATTTTTTCTTCCGTTTTTTCCCTTATAATCGGTTTCTCTTCTTTTCTGAACTCCACAGCGGTTTTTACTTTTTCAGTTACTATCTCCACCACAGGGGTGTAAGTTGCCGTGCTTGCGGCAATTGATGCTCCAAGAGCCACCGTTGATACCTGCGAAAAACAGCTGGAAGACATTGAGCCGATTATGTCTGGCAGGGATTGAAAAAATTCTCCAAGCTGGTTTTGTGCCTCGTTTTTGACCTCTCCGGTTTTGCTGAGTTTCTTTTTTTTCCGCAAAATGCGAAACCAGCCGTAATAGGTGGATATCGTTGATGCTCCGCCAAATACTGAGGCTATTCCAGGTCCGTAAAATGAGATAAGGGAGAGAATTGCCATCTCCACATTCATAAAGCGGGTAAGTATGGTGCTTACCGCAACTGCGAAAAGCAATGCAAGCGATACAATGCCGCCAACGGAGCCTATTTTGCTTATTATGCCAGCTATGCGTTCTTCCTTGCGCTGCGCTTCGCTTTTCATTCTGCTTTGGACCAGATTGCTTTTAATCATTTTGCTCCGCCAAATCCAAATGAAAGTTTTGCCATTCCGCCCACGCTCCAAGGCTGCCAGGTTCTCCACCCATCGCTGACATTTATGCTTGCCTCGTTTATGTATTCAAGCCATTCAACTTTTTCTTGCAAGCCCCTGTCAAAGCCCTTATTGAGGGAGTAATCGCCAAAAGCACCCAAAAGCAGCGCAAAACTGCCCCCCAGCCTTATTCGCACCCCGCTTTCTGCGGCGAGCATCAGCAAGGTTTTTGCCGAGATTGCCGTTTTTAAAGAAGCGTTTTTCTGCATTCCAAAGCTCATGTGCGGAAGGTCGTCAAAATACACATCATCATAAAGCAGATAAGCATTTGTTGCGAAACCTTCATAGCTCACGCTTGTGTTCACATTTTGCGGAAAACCGAATTTCACGCCTGCGGCGGCATAAAGCCAGTTGCTTCTGTATTTGAGCATCAATGGTATTTGCAAAATTTGCGTGGTTAATTCTTCTTTGTACTTGTCAAAACTGTAGCTGAAAATAAATTCTTCGCCGTCATTGTCTATTATGCTTCTGCTTTCTTCCACATTTGCGAGTTTCTTTGTTTTTTTTCTCATTGAGTATTCAATTCCGGTTGAAAAGCCTACATTTCTCCAAGGATAAACAGAAATAGCCAGCGGAGCATTGCTGAACGCAAAATCCGGGTAGCCAATGCCGTAGTAAAGGTCAAGTTCGTAGGAGGGGTGGGCGAGGAGCGATGTTGCTAAGAGGAGGATGCTGAGCGGTATTTTAGTTGAGAGTTGAGAGTTGAGAGTTGAGAGTTGAGAGTTAAGAGTTGAGAGTTGAGAGTTGAGAGTTGAGAGTTGGTGCAGAATTAAATGTTTTAATTTAATGGATATATAATATGGGGTAGCCACTTGCGAACAAATATTATAACTCTCAACTTTCAACTCTCCACTCTCCACTAGGTTCAATTATTCATTCTCTTTAATAAGATAGACCCCTGGTGCTTTTCCGTTGGAGCGTTCGCCTTTTATGTTGTAGATTTTTCCCGATTGAGGGCTTTTGCTGTCTATGCCTAAGATGCGTTTTTTGAAGGCTGGAGGAATTTCTTCGGCTGTTTCTTCTGATGGGCTGCCTTCGCAGGTGCTTAGCTTAACTCCTTTGGTGGTGTTCATGTCTATGCTGAAGAGGTCTTTTGGATTTAATATGCCGTCTATGTCGCCAGAGTAGTATTGGCTGGCGTTGTTTATTTTTTCGCCGTTTTTGAACCATTCAAATTCTGTGAAGTAGTAGCCGCCGTTGGTTTGGGGATTGTTGTTTATTATCAAAACATTCCACTTTTGCCGAACTATGCGTTCAAAGGGAATGGGCGATACTATTATGGCAGTGTCTGTTCTTAGTTCCTGGTTGTTTTTGTGCAGGCTGTAAATGAGAGTGTCTAAAGCTCCTTGTTCGCCTAGTTTCAAATCTATATCATGTTGTTTTAGTCCGTTTGCGTTTTGCGTGCTTGCTTGGGTGTTGCCGTCAATTTTGAGTTCGGCATCTGGGTCGGGAAGCGTTATCTGGAATTGGGCGTTCTCAATGCCGCAATGGTTTTTGCTAGCTGTGAAAACCGCTTTGTTGTCGCTGCTGAGTTCTTCGTCTTTTTCAAAAATAATTTCCGGTTCTTCGTTAAGGTCTTTTTTGGGGTCGGGGTTTGCAAGCGTGATTACAATGTCGTAGAGCGTTTCTTCGTTTTGTTCTATGATGCCTGTGATGTCTGTTGGCTGTGTGACGTCGTAATTGCTTGGGTTT
>WRMM01000249.1 GCA_009777135.1 Candidatus Fibrimonadales bacterium | reverse complement strand
CGAATCCATTAAAAATAATTTCCCGCCGATTCTGCTCAATTCAAAAGGCACATCAATGTTGCTTGTGTCTGTGCCAGAGAGAAGCACCGTTAAATAACTCTTAGATGGAATAACTACACTGCCGAAGGGTCGTAAATTTGCATTTTCATTGTTTGTCAAGGAATACCCTTTCAGATTAAAAGCTGTGTCTGCAGGGTTGTAAAATTCCACCCAGCCACCTACTGTAAAAATTTCACTGAATTTAATAGGCAGGTTAGCTGCAAAAACCTGTTCTAAAAAACTGCTGGAACTGCTAGAGACACTAGAATCGCTGCTAGAGTCACTGCTGGAGTCACTGGAACCGCCGTAATAACTGCTCGAAGAGCCGCTATTGGAACTGGGACTTGGTTCTTCAATTGAAGAAACGTTAGAGCAAGAAATTATTGTCTGAACTCCGAGGCCCCCGATTATCCCGATTAACAGGATTTGAAAAAAGAATCTGAATTTACTCATGGCAATCTCCTCTAAAAAATCACTACTACTTCGCTGTCAAAACGACGGCGCCTTAGTTCTTTTTCGCTATCTTGTATTCTCAAAACTGTCCCATAGGTGTTTCGCCACTGAAACGCAGAATTTTTCGCAAAGCCGAGCGTTAACCCTGCTCTTAGCTGCGCATCAAAATCTTTGCTTTCCATATCATCGGAATAAAGAGCCGCTTCTGCTATGGGAATTATTTGCCGCAAAGTTTCGGTTTTAACTTTTATTGGAAAATATTCCTGCATCCGAACGCCCCAAACAAAAGCATCCCTGTCATCAAAAGATTTTATTCTGGGATTGAGGCCGAAAGTTAGTTCCGTTTCGCTCACAAAAAGCTTTGCGGCGTGTTTAAAAGAAAGTGAAGAAACAAAAGTGGTTATGCTTTTTTCTGGAGGATTATAATGCCTTATTATTGTTGAAAAAATAAGGTCCGTATTTTTTGTTCCATACTCAATAGAATAATTTTGCAGATAGCGAGCAGTGTCCATCCAAGAAAAGCCTCCTATCAAACGCCAATTTTCATTCAATCTATAACGATATTGAAATGTCAAGTCATGGTCTAAAAATTGCAAATCTTCCAAGCCGTCATTTATTATTGAGCGTTTACGGAAATAACGTTCATCCAACCCGGCTTTTTCTTCCAAGCCAAAAGCTTTTTTCATATAGCCGGCGCGCACTAGGCCAAAATTGGCAAAACTGTATTGCCCATATAGCTTGTCTATAACTAGCTCGTCATCCCCTCTATCATATTCAAATCCAAATTCTGCTCTCACTCTTTTTGCGGGACGCGCAGAAATTTCAATTTTTCCAAAGCCTATTTTATTGTAGTTTGTTTTATCTTCATCCACTTTATTATTTATATCAATGCCCACTTCAAGAATGCCTTCTATTCTCACATCGGTTCTTTCTTTTTTGGCAACATCCTCGGTCTCCGCAGCAGCAAGAACCGGAATAATTGTCAGAATCAGGATTTTCAGGATTAAAGGATTTGCAGGATTTTTTTTCATTATTATTTTCTCCTGTAAACTAGTTTGACTTCTGCGCTGTCGGTTAGATAATTCATTTTTATTATGGAAATTTTAACCACATCGTAACCGAAACGTTTTTTTATGTCTTCAAAGAGTTCTTGCTTTTTGTCTTTTGCGAGAAGTTTGGTATTATCATATAGCATAGCTATTTGCTCTGTGTTGCCCATAAATGTTTTTTCGCAGACAAAAATTCCAACGCACAGCAAAACATCCGCAAAAACAACGGAATATATAGAGAGACCGCTGGTAGCTAGCGAATTTATAACGCCCAAAATTATAGAAGCAAAAAGGAAGGTCATTTCTCGAACCTGTATTTGCTCTGTTCTAAAGCGCAAAATTGAGAGAATGGCAAACAAGCCAAAAGCAAAGCCCGTTCTCACCCTTACCGAAGCGAGAAGCGAGGTTACCATAAAAATCAAAATATTGGAAACAAAAAAGCTGAAGGAATATTCCCTCAAGCGATGCTCCTTTGCATAAATGCGGCAAATAAGAATGTAGGCAAAAATAATATTCACTAAAAAACGCACGGCAAGCGTAATTGTGAAATTTTTGTCGTCCATGTTAAAAGACATAAACGAAGCCATTATATCCCAAATGCCTGTTACGTTGCTTGCAACTGTGGCTATGTTTTCTGGGGCTATTTCTTCCATGAGGAACTCCTTTCATAAGATAATTTTTTTAGTCTAGGTAAAAAACGATTTTTTTTAGCTTTGTCATGAGTTAGCGAAATTCCAATGACGTATTTGGAAAAGCCGCTCGGATTTTTGTTGATTTTACGCAGAAAATCCTGCGAAACCGTTCTTTCCGGGCTTCTATCCCTTTTCAATTCTATTATTGCAGTGTTGTTCAGCATAAATTTTGCATTATCGTATTCATATCTCAAACCAAAATCTAAAGTGATTCTTTCGGGAAAATGTTTGTTTAAAAGCGTTATTCGGTTGAAAAAAATAAATAACTGCGGAATGAGATTTTCAATATAATAGCCATTATTCTCTGCCAAAAGCTTGAACCATTTGTCAAATTCCGAAAAGTTTTCGATAATGGGAATTTCATTTTTGATTTTATCTCTGCGCTGGCGGAATTTAATGGTTTTTCCGGTATTCAATTTTTTCTTTATTTCATTGAACATTTTCCCATTGCTCAAATATTTTCTTGTGCGGAACTTAAACCTGTTTGCTCTTTTGTTGTGGTGCAGGTTGAAGCAGAGCAGGTCTGGCGTGTCAAAATAAACTGTTTCGTAGCTTTGAATAACGCCATCGTTAATTTGAAGCAGGGAATAATCGTTTTGCATGTTTTTTAAAAAATCAAAAGCGTTTTCAATTTTTAAAACATATTTGGTGTCAAACCTGTTCAAAAAAGACATAGCCTTGGATTCTTCAAGCGAAGAACGCGAAAATGGCAATAAACAATTTTGAAAAGATTCAATCACGCTAAAAACCGCTATTTTTAACTATGCCAGGGGTTATATTTTCTTTTCCGCTGCAATTTATACCTTGCCTGTTCTGCCCGACTGTTAAGGTAACACTCCCGCCAGTTATTGTTATATCTTTGTTGCAATCTATGCCATCTCTCCTTTCAGAGCTTATATTGACGGTTCCTCCGCTTATAAGTAAATTGCCGTGCACTTTCATGCCGTCATCGTTTGCTCTAATATTGAGATTGCCTGCGCTCATTTCAAAATTTCCGTCTATGCTCATTCCTTTTATTTTTGATCCCCAGCTCTCTACCTTTAACGTTCCTCCTTTAATTTCCATATCATCATGCGCCTTTATTCCGGTAGCAGAATTTGAGTCTGGCGGGCTTACGCCTGTGTCTATATGCTCTGCGCCGTATGTTTTTATATCTGTTGCCCCACCTTCTATTGAAAGGATTCCTCTTGATTTTATTCCTTTTGCGCCATCGCCACGAGTAATTATATTGATTTCAGGGTTATTGCTTATTTTTGTAGGACCTGCGCTGTATATTCCGTTAGATTTTGCGCCCGAAGTTTCGGCAGTGATTTTTCCGCCAGAAATGTGAATTGGTAAATTTTCATTTTGAATGGCATCGCCTCTGCTTGTGATATCCAAAACACCGCCTCTTATATAAATCGCATCGTTTGCATGAATGCCATCATTTGCAGACTCTTTAATTTTTATT
>WRMM01000248.1 GCA_009777135.1 Candidatus Fibrimonadales bacterium | reverse complement strand
TGACCTCTTTCAGCTAGTTTCCACTGGTGGCTCCTTTATGCCAAAGCTCTCCCCTGCTGCGGCTCCAGAACACCATTTCACCCTTTTCCAGCGTTAATTTTAACGCCTCTTCGCTCATCCATGCCATCATAAGCACAGTGCCGTCTTCGGCATGCTGAACAATGGCGGGAGTCATTCTCTCACCTGCCCGCTGCCCTTTAACAGCCATTTGTAACTGCACAAGCTCTCCATGCCCATAGGCCCTCTTGCATGCAGCTTGTCAGTGGAAATGCCAACCTCTGCCCCCAAGCCATACTGGCCGCCATCTGCAAAGCGAGTGCTCGCATTTAGCATAACGCTTGAACTATCCACATTGTTTGCAAAATATTCCAAAACGGCTGCGTCTTCCGCAATTATTGCCTCCGTATGGTGGCTGCCGTTTTTTTCAATATGCTCGCAAGCCTCCTCAACTCCGTTCACAAAGCAAACGGAAATCTGCAAATCCAAGTACTCTATTCCGTATTTGCCATGGTGAAGCTCCACGCCCGCTTCTTTCAAGGGTTTTAAAACCTGCTCAACAGACTCTTTTGGCAAGTCTTTGTGAAACAGCGCGGTTTCTGCGGCATTGCACACGCTTGGGCGCTGAACCTTTGCATTATATAATATGTTAGCGGCTTTGTTCAAATCTGCGCTTTTGTCTATATAAACATGGCAAATTCCGTTAAAGTGTTTTATCACAGGAATTTTTGACTGCTCGCTAACAGCCCTGATTAAGCCTTCGCCTCCGCGAGGAATAACCAAGTCTAAATATTCGCTTTGCTTTAACAAACAGCCAAGCAAGCCGCGGTCTGGGTTGTCTATATATTGAACGGCATCTTTTGAAATGCCAAATTCTGCAATTGTTTGGCTGAATATGCTTGCGAGGCAAGAGCTTGAGTGCACGGATTCCTTTCCGCCGCGCAAAATAACGGCATTGCCCGATTTAAAGCAGAGAGCCGCGCCGTCAATGGTAACATTTGGCCGGCTTTCGTAAATAAAGAATATTGCCCCCAGCGGCACGCTGATTCTGCTAATATCTATGCCATTTGCAAGCGTTCTGCGCTCCAAAACTTTGCCAAGCGGGTCTGCGAATGCGGCTATTTCTTCCACGCCTTTTGCCATGTCTTCTATGCGCTTTGGGTTCAGCGCAAGGCGGTCAAGCATGGAAGCTGGCATGCCGCTTGCTTTTGCGGCTTCCATATCCTTTTCATTTTCCCTGATAATTTCCTCTTGTTTAAGGCGAAGGTTTGCGGCAATTTTTTGCAAAGCATTGTTGCGAAGCTCCGCGCTCAGAGTTCTAAGCCCAAGCGATGCGCTTTTTGCCGTTTGCGATATTTTTTTTGCTTGCAATTCATTTTCCATTTTTGAAAAATTCCTAAATTTCAGGTGTGAGCAGTAAAATAGAAAAAACAATAAATAAAACCTTGCGCAAATCCTCGGCTTCAAGGGCTTGGGGCATTTTGTTCTTTTGCGCCTGCTGTATTTTGCTTGCTGTTCTTTTAAGATTTTTTGTTCTCTCGGTTTGGGATTTTGAAGAAAAGCGCATTTTTGTTTGCGAGCTTGCTCCTTGCAAAGATAAATCTCAAAAGGGAAATTTGCTGCTTGCAAAAGCTAGAGGCGCAAACCCAGTTTTGCTTTGGCTGGCAGGCAAAAGCGGAGATTCAATAGAAGTTCCGAAGCCCTTTGATACAATAGGTTTTAATATTCCTAAAAAAGGAGACACAATAGTTTTTGAAACATTAAACCCAATGCTTTGGGATGCCATGTTCAGTTTGCACAAAGGATTTTACCCGGAAAAAGAAATTAGAACGGAAATTTCTCTTTGGAGCAATGAGGGCGAACTGCCATTTGCCTTCGTGGGCAGAGCAAGCATTTCTGGGCGCCCAGTTTCCGAAAGAGAAGTTGCTTTTTTGCCCTGGCATGAACTCAGGCTTTTGGAGCTTCAATTGCAAAAAATTTTCCCAGCCATGGATAGTATTCATTTTAGAAGAAAAGTCTTTGGCAATACAGTTGAAATAACGGATTTTATAGCCCGCGAAGAGCTTTTTTACCTATCCTGTCAAAAACCCGGAAGGCAAAAAATATGCTATGATAGCCGTGAAAAGGGATTTTTCAGAAAAAGCGAAATACAAGGCCAAGCAATTTTTTACGACCTTTGAGGCTCAAATATACTCCCCTCAAATATACCCCCTTGACAAAAACTTTGCATTTTTCT
Source organism: Candidatus Fibrimonadales bacterium (assembly GCA_009777135.1). GTDB lineage: Bacteria > Fibrobacterota > Fibrobacteria > Fibrobacterales > Fibrobacteraceae > Fibrimonas. Next base: position 1,456 of record WRMM01000248.1, on the reverse strand, counting down.
ATATTTACTTTATAAGATGTTATAATTTAATGGCAGAATAGGAACGCCTCACCAAGCCTCCAGTGGAAGCTTGCCTGTTTTAAGCCCTAGCTAGCACCCAAGGCTCATTTAGTATTTTCTACATTCTAAACTTAAATAATTAACCTTGAGGTAAAAGATATGAAAAATATCAAAATGGGCATAAAACTAATAGGAAGTTTTTTAGCCGTAACACTTGTCGCACTAATAACTGGAATTTATTTATTCATCTCTATGGATAATATAGATAGCCAATACTCACAATTAGATGAAACAGCTACTCAGCCTTTGGAAAGAATGATTGGCCAGGTTCGCCTGATCAACAACATGAGAACCATGGCTAGAGACCTTGTTCTTGCCAAAAGCGTTAGCGAATTGAATCAAATTGACAAAGAGACAAACGACATGGTATCTGAACTTAGGGGGATGATTCAGTGGCAGAAAGACAAACTTATTTTCAAGGACAACGAATTTGTTCTAGACTCAATTATGCGCAATACCGAAAACTATAATGCGGAAATAAGCAACATGGTAAAGGAAATGATTCCATTTGTAGGCGACGCAAGCGAAAAAATACTCATATACGAAAAGCATTTGGTTGATTTAACTAAATACTTAAGCGTTATTGTGGAATACAACGATAGATTTACCGATATAAAAAGAACCAATAGCCAAAAAGGGCAAACTGACAACAGCGAATTTGCCAAAAAGGCACAAACAAATGGTGTCATATTCTTGATTATTATGTTCATAGCATCGGTGGCAATAAGCATTTACATGACTTTAAGCATAACAGGGCCTCTTAAAAAAGTTGTTGAAACCCTAAAGAAAGGCGAAGACGGAGATATGCGCGCCCGTGCCAATATTGACCAAAAAGACGAGATTGGCGTAGTAGCTGATTCCGTTGATAATTTCTTTGAAAAAATACAGGGCATTCTCAAGAATTTATATGTAAATTCAGATACTTTGGCAGGCGCCTCAGAAGAACTTTCTTCTGTAAGCAGACAGCTCGCAAGCGGCGCAGAAGAAACCGTTGGCCAAAGCAATACCGTTGCAAGCACAAGCGAGCAGATGGCGGTAAATATAAATGCAATGGCAAGCGGCGCAGAACAAGCTTCTGTTAATGCAAACGAAGTAGCGGGCGCGGCAGAGCAAATGTCCACAAACATGAACACCATAGCAAGCGCCATAGAAGAAATGAGCGCAAGCATAAACCAGATTGCCGGCAACACCAGCGAAGTTCGCCAGGTAGCTACAGAAGCCACAGACAAAGCAAACGATGCAACCGATGTGATGAGCAAACTCGGAGCTGCCGCAAAAGAAATTGGCCAGGTTACTGATGTTATAAAGAGAATAGCAGACAAAACGAATTTGCTTGCATTGAACGCTACCATTGAAGCCGCATCTGCAGGCGAAGCGGGCAAAGGCTTTGCCGTTG
>WRMM01000247.1 GCA_009777135.1 Candidatus Fibrimonadales bacterium | reverse complement strand
CTATTCCCGAAAAATTATATTATTGAAAAGCGGTATTAGAGATAAAGAAAAACAATTCTTAGGGTATTACTTTTCTGACAGACGGGGTTTTGAAGGTATTCATTCGTATGAAAAAGGAAAAACAATAAGCGAATGTACAAAATTGTATGATGAATACCGATTTGATAATCCTGAAAAAGCAAGTACCTATATTTATGCTGCATTTTTAGGAAAATACAATTTGCCTATTCATAAAAGTCTGCTGGAAAATATATTTTATATTGATTTAGTAGATAATCTTACTTTTGATCGGGCAAATTTTGATAAATCCATCAATACAAATGCTCAAAAAAGGGTCAAGTTTGAAAGCAAACATGATAATGTTACTCTTGATGACTTGGTAACATTTCAAAATGGTTTATGGAAAGGTGAAAAGGGCGAATTAAAAAAAATTAAGGTTTTAAGAAATACCAATTTTAAACTAAATAATGGGAGGCTTTCTTATGATGATATATCTGAAATTGAGGTTGAATTAAAACAACTTACTGATAGAAAACTTAAATATGGAGACATTATTCTTGAAAAATCAGGTGGAAGTGATACACAAGCTGTTGGCAGGGTAGTTTTATTTGATAAAAAGGATAATGATATATATTCTTTCTCCAATTTCTGTGCAAGAATAAGGGTGAAAGATGAGAATACAATTCTTCCTATATACTTATGGGTAATTCTCAATAACTTTTACAACAGGGGTGGTACAATTCCTTTACAAAATGGTGTTAGATTGTTAAATATTGATTCTACAGGGTATTCGAAAATCAAAATTCCGCTACCACCACTTTATATTCAGCAAAAAATAGTTACAGAAGTAGAAACGTTGGAAGAAAAAGCCAAAACCATAGTCATACCCGATTTTGACGGAGAAATAGAAAAAATTCTAAAAAAATATTTATAATATGCCTTTCACTCTCCTTCACACATCCCCCAACTCCAAGGCCCGCCTCGGTCTCTTAAAAACTGCTCATGGCGAAATTCCAACGCCCATTTTTATGCCTGTTGGCACGGCGGCTAGCGTAAAAGCGGTTGCTCCGCGCGATTTGCAAGAAATGGATGCGAAAATAATTTTGGCGAATACCTACCATTTGCATTTGCGTCCCGGCACGCCTTTAATTGCAAAGATGGGCGGCATACATAAATTCAATGGATGGCATGGACCTGTTTTAACTGATAGCGGAGGATTTCAGGTTTGGAGCTTGAAGGAACTTCGCAAAATAAAAGAAAACGGAGTTGAGTTTCGCAGCCACCTTGATGGGAGCAAGCATTTTTTTTCGCCGGAAAGCGTTATGCAGGCGCAGCGTGAAATTGGTGCAGACATAATAATGGCTTTTGACGAATGCACTCCTTTTCCAAGCACAATAGAAGAAGCGCAAAAATCCCTGGACTACACCAAACGCTGGGCAAGAACGGCAAAAGAATGGCTTTCAAATAACCCGTCATTGCATGGCTATCCGCAAAAGTTCTTTGGCATTGTGCAAGGCGGAATGCACGAGGAACTTCGCATGCAGGCTATTGAAGAATTGAAAAACATTGAACCAGATGGCTATGCCATAGGCGGTCTTTCGGTTGGCGAACCTGCTGAAACAATGTATAGAATAGCTGATTTTTGCACGGAGCATTTGCCGCAAAATTCACCGCGCTATGTTATGGGCGTTGGAACGCCGTGGAATTTGCTGGAATTGATTTTGCGCGGCGTGGATATGTTTGACTGCGTTATGCCAACAAGGAATGCAAGAAATGGGATGATGTTTACAAGCAAAGGTGTTTTGCATTACAAAGCCGCAAGGCATAAAGAAGAGGAAATCCCTCCAGATGAAAATTGCTCTTGCTACACTTGCAAAAATTTCAGCAGAGCGTATTTGCGGCATTTAATCCACGCTGGCGAGGTCTTGGCTTTTCAGCTTGCAAGCATTCATAATTTGCATTTTTATCTGCATTTGATGGAACAGGCAAGGGAAAAAATCGCAAGCGGCGATTTTGAAAAATGGGCGGCGGAGCAAATCATCTCTCTGGCGGAGAGCTAAATTTGCTTTCGGAAAAATCTGGGTTAAATTTAAATTTTGCGTAGCGAAAAATTGTTCTGCTGTCAACTCTGAGCATTGCAAAATCAGTGGCACCGTCAAAGTTCGCATTTGAACCTTGCAAATTTTCTTGAACAAAGGTTTCTTGCAAAGAAAATTTGCCTAGAAATTTGGCGCTTACAATTGATAAGCTGCCTAGAAAAGAAGTGCCTTCAAGAGAGAATTTTTTAGCTGCTGTTATCTCTGAAAAATAACTATTCTTTGCCCATATTGCCATCTGGTTAAACTCTGCGTTTTCCTTGAAAGTGCTTTTGCTGAAATTAACTATGCCAAAAACCGTTGCATTGCTAAAATTTGCCTCTTTTTGAAATTCGCTTTCCAAAAATACCAAATTGCCATCAAAACGGGTGTTTGCATTGTTCTTTTGCGCAGTCACTGGGCCTTTGAAAACACAGCGAAAAAAGAAAACATTTCCTTTGACCCTCGCTTCCGACATTGCCGTGTTAACCCGAGATAATTTTCCTGCGCTGGAAAAATCTAAAGCACCCTCTATCACTGCATCTGAAATTTCAACAGATTCGCCTTTCTCCAATCTTTTGATTATATCGCTTGCCTTAATGGTTTTATTTGCGGCAAAGCAGGAATTAAAAACGAGAAAAATTATCAACAAAAAGCGCATAGTTATTTTTCTCTTGGAACTTTAATCGGATTGGCATTATTATTGCGGTATTCTGCATTTTTTTTACTCAGTACTCCATTTTGTTTGCTTTTGCTAAGCAACAGTTTTATTTCCTGCGGAGTATAAGCATTCAACTCTCCCAGTTCAGCAACGGATGTCGCTGGCGCAATTCTCTCCATTTTTTTTCCTAAAATATTATCAGAATTTGAGGCAACAGTAGCTTTGGCCGGTATTGATTGCATAATTCCATTGGTAAACTTTAGGGGTTTGCCATTTGCTGCGGTTATGAAATAGAAATTGTTATCTTCGTTTGACTCTTTAATTACATCAAAAGCATCTGCATAAACAACCAAATAATAATCACCGGTAATATTTGGCATTGTGTAGTTAATTTGAAAACCTTCTGTTCCGAATTCTGCTTCGCCCGCCATTTTACCAGGAGCAACATTTACATGATTCCATGTGCCACCTGCAAGTGCCAGCGAACTATCATAATCGTCCCACTCTCCTAATTTTCCATATTGATTTGTATAATAATCTTCGAAGATAATTCCAAATTCGTTTGCATTATATGCATTATAATACATATAAATTACCGTCCATCTTTGGCTTGCCAATATATCCTTTGATCCATTGTTGAATATCGAATACGTAAAAGCGCGATCCCTTGCGTTTGTACCTTTTGGATTGCGAAAATCATCGGCAAAGCTTGCGAGCAAGTCATAATCAGAAGATAATTGCTGTTCGTTTTCTTTCGGTGGCTGTGCGTTGGGATTTTGCGCTACGAATGCGGCAAAACAGAAATTATTTAAAAAGAAGTCGTAGTCTATCCATATACTGCCCCTGTCTCCCCAAGAAGTTCCCCAAGAATTGAGAACCCTAAAGGCGTTTTTGGAATCGTCATAGCCAACAAGCACCATTGCGTGATAGGCATGTTGCATGCCGGGGTCATTG
>WRMM01000246.1 GCA_009777135.1 Candidatus Fibrimonadales bacterium | reverse complement strand
TGCTGCATGAGATAGAGGATAAAAGCTCATACGAAGCCAAAGCAATACTGCAGCAAAAAATTGAGTTTTACCGAGCCAGCGAGCAGCCAGACAAGGCATGGAATATTATTGAGTTAAATTTTCAAATAGAATCTTTCAGAAAAGAGTTGGCTGAGAAATTGATTGCAGAAGATAAATTGCAAGAAGCTAAAAAATTAGTTGACGATTTTATCTCTGAAAATGCAAACAAATATATAGATTCGTGGTATGAGTTGAAATTGCAAATAGCTCAAAAGGAAGAGGATATTCTGGAAATCCGGCAAACATCGTTCCGTTTTATTAAATCTTACTTTAATGACAAATACTACAAAATTTACAAATCAACTTTCTCAAAAAAAGAATGGGTAGAGAAAGCAGAAGACTTGATTCAGCATTATGATAAGCATGACGGCAAGTGGTTCAATGGATCAGTGGCTGATGTATTGAAGGCCGAAAGACAGAAGGAAAGACTAATGAACTATATAACGAAATATTTATCAATTGATAGCTTGGTAAAATATTACACAAGTTTTTCAGCTGACTTTCCGGAAAAAACACTCGCATTATTTCGACGAACTATAGATAAGTATGCTAAAAATAATCTTGGGCGCGAGCATTACGAGCGTATTGCGAAACTGTTCGAAAAAATGATAAAGATAGATGGCGGAAATGAACTTGTGAAAGAGATGATAAACGAGTATCGCATTCTTTACAAGAATAGAAGAGCTATGATGGAAATAATAAATCGATGATTTATTTGAGTTACCAAAGAGGGCTGCAGCTCGCAGGCAGAGTTCGCCTTTCGGGTTTAGTGAAGGATCCGCGGGTGCGAATTTACGTAAAAACAGTCTTACAAAAGTCATCAGCCCGCTCACTCCGCTAATGACGCGCACTGCCGAGCAAATTGTCGGCACTGCTACCGCTCCTAACTATGAATGGGCTTATACTTTCTATGAATGCCAAAACTTGACTATGGGGGAAGGCTTCACATTTTCCGAGAGCTGGAACAGCATTACCACGGTAGGGGATTTCTTCGCCGGCAGTATGTTTTACCGCGTTAGCGGCTCCGAGTTCATGGTCAATGACGTATTCAAGTTTCCGGCTTTGAGCCAAACCGAGCTTGACAAAGGCGGCGTATTTGCCGGGACGTTTTACAATTCCCCTGCGATAAGCGGTGCCGAACAAACACGCACCGCCGCTTCCATAATCAATAATACGCTTGTGCCAACAGCCAACAGCCAACACGCCTGACAGACAAACCTTCTCGAACAACAACCGCTTCCTCGACCTTGATTATATCGCCACGCAGTGGGGCGGCGGCGGCAACTCCGACCCTGTAAAAAACGCATCGTGGTGCGGTAAACGCAACAACGCAAAAGCAAGCCCCGTGAGGGGGTTTGCTTTTTTTGTTTTTTATATTACTCCCTATGTTCAACTTAAAACAAAAAGGAGCGTTCTGTGGGAACAGGAATTTGCGGGGCAATTTTGCTTAAATTTGCGGCGAAATCAAATTTGGCGGAATATTCGGTTGATGGTTTCTTAGATAACTATAATCTAGTGCCAAAGGAAAAAAATGGAGAGGATGTTAGCCAAAGCGATGGTTAATCCGTTGAGAAATGCGGTTAAGTTTGGGATTTTCGGTTGACTAATCAATAATATCAACTCTTTATTAAAAAAGAATTTTGCTAAATGCAATACGTTAAAATATATTCAGAAAATAACCGGCATCCCGATGTGCGAATTGGCCGTCCGCACTTCGCTTGGCGAAAAGCTGACGGCAACCGGAATTGCCCCGGACATGAATTTCGTATCCGTGAAAGTCCCCGTCTTTTCGTTTGAGAAGCTGGCCGGTCTTGACACGCACCTAGGTCCCGAAATGAAATCCACCGGCGAGGTCTTGGGCATAGGCCGCAACTTGACCGAGGCATTATACAAAGGCCTTTTGGCGGCAGGCTACAAGATGAAAAAAACGGGCGGCGTGTTCATCACCGTAACCGACAAAGACAAACCCGAAATAGTCCCCATAGCCCAGCGTTTCCACAAGCTCGGCTTCTCGCTTTATGCAACACGCGGCACCGCAGTGATTTTGGAAGAGAGCGGCCTGCCGGTGAGCCGTGTTCAAAAAATCAGCAAATGCCCCGACAACAACACCGCCACGTTGCTCCAGAGCGGCAAGATTTCCTACGTAGTCTCCACCTCCGAAAAAGGCCGCGACCCCGCCCGCGACGATGTAAAAATCCGCCGCAAAGCGTGCATGCTGGGCATATCATGCATGACCAGCGTTGATACGGCGAACGCTCTTATAGATAGTTTGCTGTCCGGGTATGATGAGGGCAACACGGAATTGGTGGAGATTGGGGGGCTGCATGTCTGAACCCCGATGACCCCGATTTTCCGATTTACCCGATTTGCCAAATTTTTGCGGGACGGATTATGATGCGTTGAACGCATCTGTGGTGTGGCGTGTTGGGGCGAAAAATTTTTCGCCCTTACACAACGTGGTTGTGCGTATTTCGCAACGTTGGTGTGCATTGTTGGGGCAACTCGCCGTGGTTGCCCTTTCGCAACGGGATTGTGAAAATGTGTGCAACGGGTGTGTGCGTATTCCCCTCTTGTGCAAAAATTTTTCGCGAAGTTGAGAGGGGTGCCCGAAGGGCGGGGTGTGCCATAGAGCGGTTAAGTGTGCATCGTTGGGGCAACTCGCCGTGGCTGCCCTTACGCAACGGGATTGTGCCCTAAAGCAACGCAACTCCGCATTCTTTCAGGGGGCGTATCCGCCGTCTGTTCGAGCCTCCAAAGGGGGCTGCCGCTCGGGTCAGCACAGCAGGAGTGAGCGTTCTCGATTTTCTATATTATGTTCCTATGAGAACTTTACAAGTTACTATGCCAGAAATTGAATATGCTCGCTTGGGCATACAAAACGATATTTTAGACTTTTTTGAATTAGAGAGGCTAATAGAAAGAGACAAATTGAACAAAACGCAAGATAGATACATTATAAAAGAAGCCTCCATGCCAAGCAATTCTTTCATGGATTTTTATGGTGTTTTCAAAGACAATCCAATTCCAGATAAACTAGAACTTCGCAAGGAATTTCATGAAAAAAATTCTCGTTGACATAAATATCATTTTAGATTTCTTGAACAAACGGAATTTTTACGAATTGGCAAGGCAAATTATGCAGCTTTGTTCTGACGGAAAAATCAAAGGCTGTGTTTGTGCTCATGAAATTACAACATTGTCATATTTTTTAGAAAAGGATAAGGAAAGCGAAATTGTCAATAAAATTTTGACTTCGATTATGAATACGTTTGCAATTATTCCAATAGACGAGAATATTTTGAGAAATGCTTTAAAATCTCAAATAAAAGATTTTGAAGATGCAGTAATAGAAGTGAGCTCTTTGCAAAATAAAATTGATTGCATTGTTTCCAGAAACATAAACGACTTCGCTAATTCCAGAATTAAGGCTATTAGCCCCACAGAATTTTTAGAAATCTACGGGGAGGCAAAGAATGCTCAATAAACGCATTTCCAGCCCCTTTAGCTCTTGGGGGTCAAAAACGCACCCCCCGCGCATTTCCCGCATCCCTAGGCGATCCTACGGCTGTTTAAACGCTAATCTGACCCCCCCCCCCCGCACCCCCCGCCGGCCGCGCCCCGCCTCCTCCCCCCC
>WRMM01000245.1 GCA_009777135.1 Candidatus Fibrimonadales bacterium | reverse complement strand
ATTTTACGGATGGCTTCCATTCCTAGTTCGGGGAAGGCTAAAACTTCGTTGCTCAAAATATTTTGCTCAGCTAGGAGGGCGGCAGGGCCGCCTATGGAACCTAAGTAGAAACCGCCGTTTTTTTTGCAGGAATCTGTTACTTCTTTGGTACGGTTGCCCTTTGCTACCATAATAAGGCTTGCGCCTTTTTCTTGGAAGCTGGCAACGTAAGAATCCATTCTGCCAGCGGTGGTTGGACCAAAACTGCCGGTTGGTTTGCCTGGCGGGGTTTTTGCGGGACCTGCGTAGTAAACAGGGTGATTTTTGAAGTATTCCGGCAAGTCGCCTTCTTTTTCCAAAACCTCTGCCAACTTTGCGTGAGCAATATCGCGCGCTACAATCATTGTTCCGTTTAAGTAAATCGGGGTTTTCACAGGATATTTGCTCAAATCTGCCAAGACCTCTTTAATCGGGCGGTCTATATTTATGCTAACAGGCTGTGCCAAGCCAAGCGAGGCGTAGCCGTCTTTTGGCAAATATTGCTTTGGATTTTGCTCCATTTTTTCAAGGAACAAACCCTCTGCGGTGATTTTTGCTTTTATATTGCGGTCTGCGCTGCAGCTAACGCCCATTCCAACAGGACAGCTTGCCGCATGGCGGCTTGCTCTAATCACGCGCACATCGTGCACCAAATATTTTCCGCCGAACTGCGCGCCAATTCCGCTCTTTTGCGCAAGCTCCACAACACGTGCTTCCATATCCAAGTCGCGGAAAATTCTGCCGCTTTTGTTGCCCGTGGTTGGAATATTATCCAAATAACCTGTGCTTGCAAGCTTAACGAGTTTCAAATTTGCATCTGCGCTGGTGCCGCCAATTACAATAGCCAAGTGATATGGCGGGCAAGCCGCTGTGCCTAGGCTCTTTATTTTTTCGTTCAAAAATTTATCAAGATTTGCGGGGGTTAGCAAAGCCTTTGTCATTGGCCAATAGCTGGTTTTATTCGCCGAGCCGCCACCCTTGGCTACAAACATAAAATCAAAACTATCGCCTTCCGTAGCGTAAATATCCAGCTGAGCAGGCAGATTGCAGCCAGTGTTGGCTTCTTCGTACATGTCTAGCGGCGCAATTTGGCTGTAGCGTAAATTCAGTTTGTTATAAGCATTGTAAATGCCTTCGGTAATGGCTTCCGAGTCATTGCAGCCTGTCCATACATTTTGGCCTTTTTTTGCGAACACAATCGCTGTGCCTGTGTCTTGGCAAAAAGGCAAAACGCACTCGTTAGAAACAACGGAATTCTGGAGCATGGTTAGAGCAACCAGTTTATCGTTCTGGCTGGCTTCAGGGTCATCTAAAATTGCGGCAACCTGTTTTGTATGAGCTGGTCTTAGGCGAAAGCTAACCTCTGAATAAGCGGCTTCGGCAATTTTAACCAAAGCCTCTCGGCTAATTTTCAAAACTTTTTTGCCTTCAAATTCAGCAACGGAAACTCCCGCCTCGCTTGCCTTGGCTATCAGGTTATACTCTGTGGCATCTTTGCCATATTGAAGCTCTTCTTCGTATTTAAAAGACATAAAATTCTCCAGGTTATAGCAGGAATATAGAAAATTCTATCTTCCCTCCATGCCAACTTTCGAAACCAAAATTGCAAAGCTTGCAGAGCAAACAACCCACTGGACGGCAGAAGAAGCCCTTGCCCTGCTCAGCATTCCTCCCGACCCTTCTCACGGAGATTGGAGCTTGCCTTGCTTTACGCTTGCAAAAAAACTCCGCAAAGCGCCCAAAGCCATAGCCGAAGAATTGGCTGCAAAATTCCCCGCGCCAGAAGGCTTTGCAAAAACCGAAGCACTTAACGGTTATTGGAATTTTTACGCTGACAAAAAAGCGATTATTGAAAGCGTGCTGAACGGCATAAAAGAAAAAGGACTGAAATTTGGATTTGCAGAGCCAAAAAATAAAACCATCGTTATAGATTACAGTTCCCCGAACATAGGAAAAGAACTTGCATTCCATCACTTGCGCAGCACAATGATTGGCAATAGCCTCGCAAAAATTCACAAAGCCTGTGGCTGCAAGGTTGAGCGAGTAAACCATCTTGGCGACTGGGGAACTCAGTTTGGAAAATTGATTGTTATGTATTTGAGAGAAAACTTGCCTGCAGATGAAGCAACGCTTTCAAATTTGACGATTCAAGAATTGAACAGACTCTATTCCTCGTTTTCAAAAATCAGCAAAGAAGAACCTGAATTGGAAAACAAAGCGAGAGAAGCTTTTGCCAAACTTGAAAAGGGCGATGAATTTTACCGCAAATTATGGACAGCATTCAAAGAAGCTACTTTGAAAGAACTTGTGCGTATTTACAAAATAATGGGAGTGGACTTTGACCATTACACAGGCGAGTCTTTTTTTGAAGATAAAATTCCCGCTGTTATTGAGGAATTGGAAAAAAAGAATTTGCTGGAAAATAGCCAAGAGCGAGATGTTGTTCTTTTAGACGAAGATACGCCACCCTGCCTTATAAGAAAAAGCGATGGCAGCACCCTTTACGCAACGCGAGATTTAGCGGCGGCTCTTTTCCCCAAGAGGAAATTCAATTTTTACAAATGCCTTTATGTTGTGGATAACGGGCAGGCTCTGCATTTTAAACAAGTGTTTGCCGTGCTGGGCAAAATGGGTTATGAATTTAACATACATTGCGAACATATTCCCTTTGGCTTAATTCTTCACAAAAACGAGGAGGGCAAGTGGGAAAAGGGCAAAACCAGAACAGGAACAGCAAGCCTTTTGAGAGATGTTATAGATGCGGCAAGCGCTAAAATTTTAGATTTGATAAATGAGAAAAACCCAAACCTTGCGAATAAAGAGGAAATTGCAACTAAAATAGGCATTGGAGCAATAGCTTTTAACGATTTGAAAAACCGCCGGTTTATGGACGTGAAATTCGATTGGGATGCAGCGTTAAGTTTTGAAGGAGCAACCGGCCCTTACGTTCAAAACGCGCACGTAAGGCTGTGCAGCATATTAAGGAAAAGCGGCAAGGAAATTTCACAATTTAAAAGCGAAGAGCTTTTAGACCAAAACTCCTACGATTTGATAAAAGTGCTTTCTCGCAAAGGGGAAAAAATAAATGCAGCTTGCGAAAATAATGAGCCTTATATTCTGGCCCAATATTCATTGGAGTTGGCAGAAACTGCGCACAGGTTTATACACAATAACAGGGTTATTGGAAGCGCAGAAGAAAACTCCAGATTATTTTTGGTTTATTGTGCGCAGCAAGTTTTGGAAAGCACGCTTGATTTGCTAGGAATTGCGGCAATCAGAGAAATGTAGCTGTTTTGCCCCTAAAACCACACATGCACCATTATTCCCATTGTTAGCAGAACGCCGCCTACTGTGTATAGAATATTGCGGTCTGTTTGGGCGCTTTCAACTTCTTTATAGACGTTTTTGTATTCCTCTTCGCTTAAATTTTTTGGCATGTTTTTGTAGTCTTTGTAATATTGTTTGGCATTTAAATTTTGCTTAACTCCAAGGCCTATTGCGGCAGCGCCTAGGATGTCGAGGGCAAGGGCTGTGTAAAATGCGTAATTGCTTTGTTTTGGGGTTTGGGGCATAGGATTTGGGGATTGGGGATTAGGGATTGGGGATTGGGGCATAGAGTTTGGGGATTGGGGATTAGGGATTGTAGTTTGGAGTTTTGATTCTGGGGCTGGTTCAGAG
>WRMM01000244.1 GCA_009777135.1 Candidatus Fibrimonadales bacterium | reverse complement strand
TGCAAATCTACGTTATTTGGGACATGATTTTTAAATAATCATGTCCCATGTCCCAGCCAATGCAGCTCCACATATCGCTTGTCCCATGTTCCAGAGCATTAAGTTTGAGTTAATCAGCACTTTTACTATATTTATTCTTAGTTAACTCTTATAGGGGATATTATTATGAAAACAAAACGTTTTCTTTTGGTGGCTGTTCTTGCAGCATTGGCATTCACATTCTCTGCTTGTTCCGATGATAATGACGATAAAGTTATAGGCACATGTACTGTAGATATGGGTGAAGGTGGTTCTATTTGCAATGAACTTAACGAGGGCATGGACACAGACGATGGAGAATTTTACTGTGAATATATAGCTAAAGGAACATGGGTAGAAAAAGGCAGATGCGAAAGTAATGCGCAAAAAAAATGCCAAATTAGTCATGAGGGTGCTAAAATCACAGCACACGTATATGGTTCAATTAGCGAAATGTCTTGTGATGAGATAGAAGATTATTTAGTGAATTTATAATCCACAGCACGAGCCGCCTGTAAGGCGGCTCATTTTACTAAATTCACCTTATGTTCACACAATATTTATCTCAATCTGCCCTCAAAGGCACTGTTAAAGATTTAATCACCTCTGGCCTTGCTGCAGAATTCAAACAGCCTTGGTACACGCCGCTCACAACAACACCCTCCACCACTGGCATAGCCGTTGGCGGAATTGGCAGCGCATTTACCGTAACGCCCGCAGGAACAACGCCTGTTATGCATTTTTTGCCAGGCATTCAAGTTCGCGGAGAAAAAGACGGCGACTTAAAATTAAACGATTTTTATTATAAAGAGTCCGTTCAAGGCTCACCCTTAATAGTTGAAAATGCTACGCAAGTTTATGAATTGCTATCATATTTTCCTTTGGCAGACATAAAAGGCAATGCCATTGTGCCCCAAGGTCTCACAGAAGAAGAAATTGCAAAGCTGCTGGAAAATGCAACAAAAAAAGGCGACTTGTATGGCGCAAACGAAGAAAGCCTTAATCGCTGGCGAATTGAATGGAGCCGCCGCACAGAGGCTATGCTCGCAAACAACAACAGAAGCCCGCGTTTTCAAAAACTTTGGCTAATAGATTTTTTTGACGGGCTTGTAGGCGAAGTTTCCGAAAGACAAGGCTCGCTAACCGCTGCTTGGGGCAAAGAACAAGAAATTTCAGGGCAGCCGGGATATGACCCGGAATTGATGGAATACACAGCTCTCTATCCTGTTTCTGCAACCAAGTATGTTTCCAAAAAAACTGTTAATATTCGCAAAATCCAAATTTCTCCTGTGCTGCCCGGCAACGAGAGGCTGAGCAGCTTGCCTGTTAATGCAACAATTTTTGAACTTGAAAACCCAACAAGCAAAACCCGCGAAATAACCATTGTCCAAATGCAAGATAATATGTGCGGATACAATGCGCTGAAAGACAGGCACGGAGTTCAAGATGCTTCTTTTGTTTTGCAGCCAAATGCAAAATTTCCCCAAGCGGCAGCCTACGGACAGGTTCAGTCAGATGGCCGCCACACCATTGGCATAGAGTTTTTCACAAAAAAATTTCTTGCCGAATCCGATTGCGCAGGCAGAATTGCTATTGCCGCCTCTTGGAACACGGGCACCATTGTTCAAGCAAGCACCAAACCCATGTTTTACAAACAAAACGAAGAATCTGTTTTGAAAGGAGCATTGCTCTCTGGCAGAGTGAGCAAAAATTGGTCAAAAGGCGTTTATAGCGGCAAAGAAATTATGGCGGGCGCATTATGCGTAACTATTGAGCTGCCTCCAAACACAAGCGCAAAAGTGCAGTTCTCAATGGCTCTTGATTTCCCTTTGATAAGAATGAACGGGCTTACAAGCGTAAAAAAATACACGGAATTTTACCCCGACCCTGATCGCCGCATAAAACCGATGCTCTCGGAATTCATAGAGGCAGTTCCGCGCTTTGAATCTGCGGTTCCTTCAAACTATAACCGCCTTGTTCCCGAGCATGCAAGCAAAAATTTCAAAACGCTAGCAATAAACACTTTGAGTTTTTTGGCAGAAGCAACCGTTTGGGACAAAGAAGACAGATTTCTTGTTCGCGAATGCGCCGACTATCCATTCTTCAACAGCCTTGATGTTTATTTTTACGGCAGCTTTAGCTTGCTTGCTCTTTTGCCGCGGCTGGACGGATGCGTTATGCGCAACTTTGCAGATGCGGTTTTAGCGGTAAATCCGCAAATTCGCAGGCATCATAAATATGTAAACTTGCCCTACGCAGATTTGCCCGAACCAAAACTAGAAGGCCCAAGAGGAGTGAGAGGCGCGGTTATACACGATTTGGGAAGCCCCTTTGACGCCGCTCCTGATGCTTATGATTGGCACAACGTAAAGGAGTGGAAAGACCTTGCCCCAAAATTTGTTTTGATGGTGATTAGGCATTATCAGCTTACAGGCGATATTTCTGTGCTAAAATATTGCAAAGAGGCTATTTATGCCGCAATGGAATATTTGGAAAAGCTGGTTGAGCCAGGGCAGGTGTTCCCGCTTACGCATGGAACGGACGATACCTTTGATAATTTGGCAAGCCACGGAATTTCCGTTTATTGCGGTTCGTTTTGGATTGCTGGTTTGCGCGCCGCCGCAAAAATTGCAGAAACGCTCGGCGAACATGATAGAGCCGCTCACTGGAATGGTTGGGCAAACGATGCGCAAAGAATTTTCCACGAGGTTTTGTGGAATGAGAAAGAAGGTTATTTCTTGTTTTATGTTTGCAAAAACAAGGGCATAAACGATGATGTTTTTGCAGATGCTTTGCTTGCAGACACATATTTGCGTTTGTTGAATTTGGAACCGATTGTGGATTCAAAAAAGGCTAAAAAAGCTTTGACAAAAATTTACAACACCAATTACAAAAAGAACAGCCCGCTAATAGGTGCGGCAAATCTGGTGCATAAAGATGGTTCTCCCTTAGACGAATTCAATTTTCAGGCACATGATGTTTGGACCGGCGTTCAATACAGCATAGCAACCGCAATGTATATGCACGGCATGAAAAAGGAAGCTGAAGATTTGACAGAAACAACTTTCCGAAATCTTTACAAAGAGTCTAAAATTCCATTTGCCGCTCCGGAGGGCTTTAATGGAAGCTGCCGTTTGCATGCATGCGGAATAGTGAGCAAAACGCTTTTAAGCGATTTGAAAAAAAGCGGCGCTTTGCTTAGTGATTGCAGAATTTCTCCCGATTTGCCAAGGGATTTGAATAAATTTGAAAAAGAATTCAAAACCCTGTGCGCAAAGCACAAAATTAAAGCCTCTGAGCTTTTCATTTTGCTTCACAGCACAGCATTAAAATACACAGCGGGAAAATATTTTAGACCAGGAATGGTATTTGCGATAGCAAAGGTGATGTAATAAAAAATGCCCGCTCGTTTCCAAGCGGGCATTTTACAAAAAACTCATTTATCCTAATCTTTTTTCGATAGCAGAAAGCTCGTCTGCAAGTTCTTTTGGCAGCTTGTCTCCCAGCTTAGCGTAGTGGTTCTCGCGAACATCCTTTATCTCGCTCTTCCAGCCTTCGACATCAACTGCGAGAAGCTCCTTCAAGGTTTCTTCGCACACATCGCCGGGACGGTCTATTGAGGATGGCTCTGGCATCAAGCCGATTGCCGTGTCAACTGCTTTGCCAGTGCCGTCGCAC
>WRMM01000243.1 GCA_009777135.1 Candidatus Fibrimonadales bacterium | reverse complement strand
GAATATAGAAATTTCTAAATTACCCTGCAAATTCATTTTTAGGAGACAAGCATGGTAGCTAAAGGCACTAAAGCTAAAAAAAGCGGTTCAACAAAAAAAGCCGTTATAGGCGTTGAAGATTTGGAAATGTCAAAAAAAGCTTTTATTGACTCATTTAACATGCACTTGCACCACACGCTTGCGCGAGACCGCTACGAGGCCGCCGACTACGAAAAATTCCAGTCAATAGCCTTCGCAGTTCGCGACCGCCTTATTGACCGCTGGATAAAAACGCAGCAAACTTATTACAATGAAAATGTAAAGCGAGTTTATTATTTGTCGCTTGAATTTTTGATGGGCCGTTCGCTTGGCAATGCAGTTTTGAATATAGATGTAGAAAAGGAAGTTGCAGAAGCTCTCAGCGAGCTTGGCATGAACATGGAAGAGCTTATAGAAGTGGAACGAGATGCCGGACTTGGCAATGGCGGCTTGGGACGGCTTGCAGCATGTTTTTTAGATTCAATGGCAACTTTGGAGCTGCCAGCCATGGGTATGGGGCTTCGCTATGAGTTTGGAATGTTCAATCAAAAAATTGAGAACGGCCAGCAAAAGGAATATCCTGATGAATGGCTTCGCTATCCCAATCCTTGGGAATTTGCCCGCACCGCAGGCGTTATGCTTGTTCCATTCGGCGGCCATGTTGAAAGCCACATTGAAGGCGGTGAGACTCACCACCAATGGCATGCCGCAGAAAGCGTAGAAGCCATGCCATACGATACCCCAATTCCAGGTTACAAAAACAACACTGTAAACACGCTGCGTTTGTGGAGCGCGCAATCAAACCAGTTCAACCTGCAAACCTTCAACGAAGGCAGATATGTGGACGCTGCTTCCAAAACAGAAGAATGGGAATCCATAACAAAGGTTCTGTATCCAAACGACTCTTCCGTGAACGGCAAAAAACTTCGCTTAAAACAGCAATACTTCCTTTGCTCAGCCTCGCTTCAAGACATAATTCGCCGCTATGAGCGTGGCAGAGATGTTCAGACGGCAATCGAAAAAATGGCTAAGGAAAATGATATTCCCGCAACAAATTTAACGCTTTTAAGCCTTGACCAGAAAAAACGCAGAACGCTTCTTATGAATCTCCCCGAAAAGGTTGCAATTCAGCTGAACGATACTCATCCTGCGATAGCAATTCCCGAGCTAATGCGTTTGCTTATTGATATTTACAAACTCTCCTGGACCGATGCCTGGGGAATAACAACCAAAGTTTTTGCCTACACAAACCACACCCTTATGCCAGAAGCTTTGGAAAAATGGTCTGTAAGCCTGTTTGAAGAACTATTGCCTCGCCACTTGCAAATCATTTACGAAATCAATGCTAAATTCCTAGAATCCGTTTGGACAAAATGGCCGGGCGAAAACGACCGCGTTGCGCGCATGTCAATAATTCAAGAGGGCGGCGAAAAAATGGTTCGCATGGGATACCTTTCTGTGATAGGTTCTCGCAGCATAAACGGCGTTGCCGCTCTTCACAGCGAGCTTATAAAAACTCATCTGTTCAAGGATTTTTACGAACTTTGGCCCGAGCGCTTCAATAACAAAACTAATGGAGTTACTCCGCGCCGCTGGGTTGCAAAGGCAAATCCGGCCATGTCTGCCGCTATTAGCCAAAGAATAGGCGACTCATGGATTGGCAATTTGGATAAGATAAGGGGTATAGAGAAATATGCGGACGATGCGGCTTTCCAAGCTGATTTTATTAAAGCCAAAACGGAAAACAAAGAGAAGCTCATAAGCATTATAAAGAATGCTCAAGGCGTGGATATTGTAAACCCTGATTCAATTTTTGATGTTCAAATAAAGCGTATTCACGAATACAAAAGGCAGCTTCTTTGCGTGATGCACGCAATTTACTTGCTCAAACGCATTCAAAAAGGGCAATCTGTGCAGCCAAGAACAATATTGATTGCCGGAAAAGCTGCGCCTGGATATTGGATGGCAAAACAGATTATTTGGCTTATAAATGCTGTTGCAGATAAAATTAACGAAGAACCGCGCGCAAAAGGCATTTTGCAGCTCCTGTTCCTTGAAAATTATCGTGTTTCCTACGCAGAAAAAATAATCCCTGCTGCCGATCTTTCCGAGCAAATTTCAACTGCGGGCACAGAAGCCAGCGGCACAGGAAACATGAAATTTGCTCTTAATGGCGCATTAACCATAGGCACCATGGATGGAGCGAATGTTGAAATGTACGAGGCTGTTGGATCCGATAATATTTACATATTCGGCAAGACCGTTGAGGAAGTTCAACGCATAGTTTCGCATGGCTATAATCCAAGAGAATACTACGAGTCGTCTGGCGATATCCGCGAAGTTTTGGAATATATACGCACGCTGAACTACCCGGAATGCCCATTTGCGCCCATAGTAGAGAACTTGCTCCACAGAGACCAATACCTGCTTCTCGCAGATTTTGCCTCCTATTTGGAAACGCAGGCCGTTGTTGCCGGCGAATATTCCAATAAAAAACTCTGGACGCGAAAAGCCATCTTGAATGTAGCTCGTATGGGCGAATTCAGCTCTGACCGCACCATAAAGCAATACAACGACGACATTTGGCACATGCCGATAGTGAAGATTGGGTAGGAGTTTGAGTAAATCAACTTTTACTATATTAACTCTATGAAGTTCAAACATATCGTTCTGCTGGTTGCTGCTTGCGCTTTGTTGGTTATGGCTTACAGGGTGCAAAAGGGTGACACACTTTGGGATTTGAGCGAGGAATACCTAAGGGATCCTTTTGCTTGGCCGGATTTGTGGAAAGTGAACCCGCATATTCAAGACCCGCATTGGATTTACCCTGGCGATTCTATCTGTATTCCAGGTCAAGGCCCATGCATGCTCCCAGGTCAAGAACAAGATGTAGCTCAAGAAGATGCAGAAATCCAAAGTTTTGAAGGCACTCGAAGAGGCTTTCCAAATGGCGCTCAACAAAATGTTGGCCATGAAAGCAACGCCGAATACAGAACTCCAGAGAGGCCAAAATCTTTTAACTCTTATTATCAAAGGCTAATGCCCATATTGGAGTCCATAGGCCCAAAAGAAGAAAAAGGCATCAGAGGCTGGCATCTTGTATATAGCGATGAGGTTAACAAGCCGAGTAACCATTCTTTGGAACACGAAATACTTCTTGGTTTTGGCAGGAGAGTTTTTCCCAAATTAAAAGAAGGTGATATAGCGGAACTTTGGACTAGTAGAAAGGTTTCCGTTCCAAACAGTTCTGGTACCACTGATGCTTATTACCTGCGTCAGCTTGCAGCGCTTGCCAAAGTAACTGGTGTTGGCGATTCACTTTCCCGTGCTATCGTAGTGCAATCTTTTGCATCGCTTTCTGTGGAACAGGCTCTTGCTCGCCCACAAATGCCCATGGAAACTATAGACGTAAAATCTTTCAAACAGGTTAAGCAAGCTAGAGCAGAAGATATGGCAGAAGTTGTTATGTTTATGGATAGGAGCATTATTCCGAGCCTTTATTCTTACATTTTGCTAGATATGGGCAAAAGAAAAAAATATGTTCCTGGCAGCGCAGTGGCTTTTTGGGATATGGATAAAAGAGACCCTACTTTGCCGCCGAGCCTCTTGGGCAGAGGCTTGGTTGTATATTCAGACAGAGAACGTTCAACAGTCTTGATAAGAGATCTTTACAAAGCTAACCGTCGCATAGATATTGGAAC
>WRMM01000242.1 GCA_009777135.1 Candidatus Fibrimonadales bacterium | reverse complement strand
GTGAAAGTTGCGGGCGCTGATACCGGCCAATTTCATGTGGAAAAAATGCGCTTCCCCAACAAAACCGACAAAAGCGTTATCGAATACAATTCCTATATCAAACTCTCCGGCATACCTCTGGAAGCATACGAATATGTTGTCAATGGCAGGTCAGCTATTGAATGGATCATGGAGCGTTATCAGGTAAAGGTTGACAAG
The DNA here is from genome assembly GCA_009777135.1 of Candidatus Fibrimonadales bacterium. GTDB lineage: Bacteria > Fibrobacterota > Fibrobacteria > Fibrobacterales > Fibrobacteraceae > Fibrimonas. The sequence goes on along the minus strand of WRMM01000242.1, from coordinate 3,545 downwards.
GATAGCGGCATCAAAAACGACCCGAATGATTGGGCTACGGAACATGGAAAGCCAAGGTATATTTTGGACTTGCTGTTGAGCATTGTTACGGTGAGTTTGGAGACACGGAGGATAGTGAATGATCTTCCAAAATTGCAGTTCTAAGATTCCAGTTCGTTCAGGGTAAAAAAATCTGTGCAATGTAATTTATTCAAGCAACAGCCGATTGTGCTTTTCCATCCAGAACTTGCGGATATGGAAGACGGCGGCAAAGTTTTTCTTGCTGGCGCTATGCGGTATACGCGCAACGGCGCGGCATCATGCTTTGGAATGCCGATTATATTATAAGTTCAAGCATTCCGGGAGGGCAACCGGGTTCCGGCTTCCCCAATAATTCCATTGACGGCGGACAACTAAAGTTTGATGACAAGACCGGCATGTGGCATTTGTATCAAAAGAAAGACCCGAATCGGATTTACCGCCTTGCCTTGCCGAGTGATGCAGATATACGCATGTGAGAAAATTGGAAGCAATACGTTCCAAGCCTTAAAAAGCTGCAAAAAATGACCGGCCCGTAAGGAGCAAGCGCATGTGGCTTTTCACGAAAAATAGCTTTATTTCAATAGTCCAGCACAGAGAGCAGCCGGATAATCTCTGCGTCAGGGCGCGGAATCGCAAGCATCTTGCCCGGCTGTTTCCCGCGATGACCGATTCCATACAAGAAACACCGGATGCCGATTACCGCTTTCGCCTTGTCGTTTCAAAGACAGAGATGGCACAAGTGATTTCTGACTACATCATACACGATTTGCAGTACGATAACTTCAAGGCGGCGCAAGAAAAAGGGGAGTCGGCTTGGAGCGGTTTTCTTCACGATGTCTGGGCAGCGGGTTTGCCTCTGCAAGAATAATCCTTCAAGAATGTGCTTCTCGCCGCCTGCAAAGAAGATGATCCCCCCATCCACAACGATTTGAATAGCCAATCGCAGATTTTCCCGATAAGCCACTTTGCCCATGTCGCCGCCATATTGTCTGCCAGAAGGAATTGGATCGCGTCTACGGTGAAAGCTTACACTGTAAACACATCGTTGGGCATCAGCTATATGCCCCTTGCCAGCGCCGCTAGCGCGGCATATTCTCTACCCTGTGAAAAAAAGTGGGGCAGACGCAAATGGATACCGTTAATCCGGAAAAGCGCAGCTGGATCATGTCGCAAGTTGGAGTTCGCGACACAAAGCCTGAAAAAATCGTCCGTTCTCTGCTACATAGAATGAGATACCGCTTCAGAATTCAAAGAACAGACTTGCTTGGCAAGCCAGATATTGTATTGCTTAAATTTAAAACGGTTATATTTGTACATGGATGTTTTTGGCATAGACACAATGGATGCAAACGCACAACAAGCCCATCGTCAAATAGTGATTTTTGGAATTTTAAATTTGAGAAAACAATAAACAGAGACAAAAAAATCAGGAATTACTTAAATCTGATGGGTGGCATGTCCTAATAGTTTGGGAATGTGAATTAAAGGAGATCAAGTCGTTAAAAAAAAGGCTGAAACTATTTTTTGATACACACCCGAATAACAAGTAATCCCCCACCGCAGCAATCATAGCATCACATTACAATTAAACCTCGCTTAAAATATAAATTCAATAACACATTCTACATCATGCAAAAAGTGGCAAAATATTAGGCGATTACAGTCCATGTCCGACCTGCCAAGCAGCAATTCTAATTATGGAAAAATCTAAATTTATCACGCATATCGCTTACGATACTCTGGAAATGCTTTATCCATCTGTGAACCTAATCGACCTATCGCGTGTTCCTGACATGGAGTTTATTGGTGTAGGCAGGCACGATAGCCCAGCCTCCACCTTCTTGAAGAAATTGTATCTTGTCATTAAAATTGAATATTTTTTATAATTAGAATTGCTGCTCAGGGGCACAAAGCACACGGTAGCCTGGTAGCGGAAGCGGCCTTATGGAGCAAATGGCTTTTCCCCCGCATCGGCGCTACTCCACTGGTGGAACTGACGCCCGCTCTGCTGGACAAGGTCAAAGTTGACATGATGACTGCCGGAAAAGCCCCTTCCAGCATCAGGTATGCGATGGCCGTCATATCGCAAATATGGAGTTTGGCAGAGCGCGATGGCATTGTCACTGGTAGATGTCCAGTCAAGAAAATCACGCTTCCCCGTCAGGATAACCGCCGGGAGCGCTATTTGACTGTAGATGAGGCCGATATGCTACTGACGGCACTGAGCGAGCGCGCCCCGTTAATGCGTGATATGGCGATTCTGGGTTTGGACTGTGGCCTGCGTTTCGGGGAAATTGCCGGCCTGATATGGCAAGATTGCGATTTCAGCCGGGGCTTGCTCCAGATTCTTGATCCCAAGTCAGGGGTCAATCGGGTAGCCTACATGACCCCGCGTGTCCGCCAGTTGCTTGAAAGCCGCCGGGGCAGCGGTAAGGGTAACGGCAATGGCCCTGACGGGCAGGATTACATATTCACAGACGGCAACGGGAACCCCGTACAATCGGCATCGCGAGCCTTCAAGAACGTGGTCAACGAACTCTTTAACCAAGGCGTCACGGACAAGCGGTATAGAGTCTGTTTTCATACTCTGCGGCATACCTTCGCCAGTAGGCTTGTCGAAGGCTCGACAGACCTGTATGCGGTCAGCAAGCTCATGGGGCACTCCACGATCAGGATGACGGAGCGTTACAGCCATTTATCCCCGGATAAATTCAAAGCTGCGATAAAGACCTTGCACTCTTCTCGCTGAATTGGATGCCTTGGAGTACTATAGTCTCCTAGAAATACGAATGAATAATCACATAAATTTCAACTCAAAGATGGCACTGAATGAGATATTTTATAGCATACGTCATGTTATTAACTTTACATACCTATATTCAATAAATAGGTATGAATAAGTACAGACGTTTTCACTCAAATCATCCTCTGGATACTCTTGACATGCTGAAGGACATAAAGAACTAGAGCTAAACAAATATCTACCATAGAAAGGTTACGTGCCTCTATCAAAGCTATGTGCGAGGGAAATCATGGGCAAGAGTATCAGCGAGCATAATACCCAGATTGAAAAACTTATCGAACTTTTGTCTTTTTTCCGTGAAAAATTCGGATTGCCAGATATCCCCGTGCGTCAAAGCTTAAAAAATGGCCTTAAATACAGCTTCCCTCGGTTGCCAGATTTTTCTGTTCTCAACAAATTATTTACCCAAGAAAATGGACTCGATTTTTTGTATAAAAGCTACAAAATCAACAAAGAAATTATCAAAGAGTTTCGCAAAAAACTGCCAAGAAATATTGAACGGCTACTTTCCTATCTGCGTTACATGAAAAAACAAGAGTCTTCAAAGCACATCTATCTGACACGTACAGGGAGGACAAAAAATAATTACATTGAAAAATTGGTAGAATTTATCACAGAACTTGAAAATTCCGGTATTGAGTTAAAAACTCTAAAATATAGCGCTAGAATCAACGAAAAACTCCCTGACACTTCGCAAATGGACGAAAAAACAGTCGAGAGG
>WRMM01000241.1 GCA_009777135.1 Candidatus Fibrimonadales bacterium | reverse complement strand
GTCTAGCACTCTGAATGATTCCGCTTGTTTTGGCGATAAAATTGTGAATTTTATTCCTTCTTGTATCAAGGCAACAACGGTTTCCATGTTTATGGCGGTTTCGGCGAGCCACATTCCTTCGGGTTTTCTGTTGAAATGGAACATGAAATCCTGAATGCCCCAGCGTATTTGCGTTATCATGTCTTTTTTGGAAGCAAGAGGCATTATTATGTGGTTGTATACTTGAGCAATTGCATTTCCGTGCCCGTCAAGCCGTTCTGCAGAGAGAACATCGCCTTCTTTAATGCAGTTGTAAATATCTGGTCTCTTGGTTCTGATCCAGTTCATCAGCGTTGCGCCAATGTTAAAGCTCATGTAGCTATAGTTATTCACTATTGCTTCTATTCGGCCTTTTGGCGAAAGAATGCGCGAAGCTCCGTTTGGGGAGTAGCATTGTTCTGCTATTCGCTCATTCCAGTCGTGATTAGGCGCTGCGCTTTCTTGTCGCTCAATTATTCCAGTCCAGGGATTTTCTCTGGGGGGCTGGTAAAAGTGGCCATGTATGGCTAGGTAAAGTGGATTTATTCCCATTGGAAAGGTGTCCCGTCTAAATTTAAAACTTCTGCGCCCTGCAAACGCTGATAAAGCAACTGCGTAGCTTCTTTTACAACTTCATCGCGAGAATCCGATTGTGGCGTAAACCAAAACTCTGGCTCCTGGTTAATGCGCACATAGCAGCGATCCGCTATATGCTGCACTCCAACCATTATTTCCAGCGTGCACTTCACGCCATTCACAGTTACATGTCTTATCCAACGAATACTGGGCATACTTTATGTGAATATAGTAAATGATTAATTCAAACTTAATGCTTTGGAGCATGGAACAAGCGATATGTGGAGCTGCATTGGCTGGGACATGGGACATGATATTTAAAAATCATGTCCCAAATAACGTAGATTTGTACATCGCTTGTCCCATGTTCCTTGTCCCAAGCGACTTAATCAGCGTCCTAATAAAACTATTTCCACATTCCCACTCCGTAAACCCATTCTATTTTAATGTTTCCGTCTGTGTCTGTGCGGAGGATTTGAGTTGTGTCTGGCAGGATTAGGTTTAGTTTGGCTAGAGTCTCTGGGTGAGGGTGTCCGTAGGAGTTATTTTTGCCAGCGCTTATTAGCGCAATTTTTGGCTGGGTTTGCGCTAAAAAGTCCCATGAAGATGAGGTTTTGGAGCCGTGGTGACCCACTTGCAGGGCGGTGACTGTGAGCAGGGGTTCCAGCTCTAAGATGCTTTTTTCCTGTTCTGCTTCCAAGTCGCCTGTGAATAAGAAACTATTTAGCCCATCGCTTAGCCGCATTGTCACGCTTGAAGCGTTTCCAGCCATGGAATGGCCTTGAACTGGGAATAGGATTCTCGCCGTCCAGGGCAGAAAGTCTGCGAGGGTATCGCCTCGGGCAATCTCGCTTGGCAAAATCACTCTGTTTATGTAAATTTCGCCGTTTTTTGCCATTTGCTCCAAGGCAGCAAGGCTACCAGCATGGTCGCTGTGGTCGTGGCTCAAAAGGATTGTGCACAAGGTTTTGACGCCTCTGTTTTTGAGCATTGTGTCTATGCCAGAATCTGGCGGCCCGGTGTCGTAAAGCGAGTTGCAGTTTTTGCTTCTTATTAAAATGGCAAGCCCTTGCCCAACGTCCAGCATTTCTACATGGAGCTTTTCTTGGCTTTCCAAAGAGCCAGACGTGCAGGCAAATATTGTCAAAGCTCCGATGGCTCTGATTAATTGATTAAGCAGGCTTTTCATTTTTGATTCTCCTCATTCCCTTAGACGCTTTTCAGAGGAAAAAAAATTTTAAAAATGCAAAAACGGGTAAAAAATCGTATCTACCATGTCCATCAGCACCAAATTCGCATTTATTCTAGACTAGTGCTACACTCCCACACTGTCTCCACATGTCGCTAACTTCTAAATACACGCAACCTAGTTGCGAATATACGCAACTGCGTTCGCTTATCGACAGCCAGCTGCAATACTTGCAAATATAGTAAAAAACAGCCTACACTGCAAGGTTTGGGCAAGAAATTGCCAAGTTGCGTATACTTGGGCAAAGATATTTCGGATGCTTAACCTCTTCAGTTTATTTACCCAACGTTATGCAAGCCTTTTGTAAAAAATGCAAGTTCCATTTTTTGCATTTCTTTTTTGGAAATTTTAAACTTTGCGGCAATTTGCTGCCATTTTGCGACGTTTTTTTTAATGTGTTGCAAAATTTCTTTTGCTGTTTTTGCATCTATGCGGAAAAAGGGAGCTACGTCCAGTGCCAAATCAAAATCAAGCGAGTTGCTGTTTTCGTTTACATTCAATGCCAAGCCAGTTGAATATGGGTCTGGGTTCATATCATAAGCAGGCGTTAAACTCCAAGTTTTGTTTTCGTTTAAAATAAATGCATGGTTTCGCAAATGGCAGTCGCTATTGGAAACTGCAATGCTAAAAACAAGCCGTCGCCATAATTCCTCTAAATCGGCGTTGTTATCTAAAAAAGCATCATTTGTCTGCGTTTTGAATCTCAAGGCTCCCATTCTGTTTCCGTCAAAAACTCCCAGCAGATAATCGCTTTCAAGCAAAGTTTTTTCTTGCCGATTTTCTTTTTTTGCAATTATTGCCTCTCTGCGTCTTAAAAGCAGCCTGCCCCATCTGTCTGGAGCGGAATCCAAAAACATTCCAAAGTTTGTTTTTTCGGAGCGCAAATATTGAGAGCCGCTGAACTGCCCTAAATCTGGGTCAAGAAAACGGAATGCTTCATTTTTAATATAATCATTGGAGGCGTTAAAGCTGAAAATCTCTTTGCCACGAACAATAGCGCAACGGAGCGTGCCTATAAAAACAGGTTCATCGCTGTCAAAATAAACCAAAATCTCTTTTTCTCTATTTTGCATTTTTACTTCTCGCGCGTTTTTTTACCAAAAGCCCTAAATCTTGCATTCGGTAGCCCATTAAGTCGTCTTTCGCAACCAGCAGAATATCCTGTTCCAGCCCAAGCGAAAAAAGCGCTTTAATCAGCGTGGAAAGAGCCGCTCCTCCATCTCCATGCTCCAACCTCAAAAGCGTGGTGCGAGCAATCCCAGCCCGCTCCGCAAGCTGTTCTGCAGACAAATTTCTCCGCAAGCGAGCAAGTTTCACTTGCTCACCCAAAGTCCGCAGCAGCCTTTCCTGCTTTGGCAACAAAACTGTTTTGCTCGGTTTCGGCATAAATAAAGTCCTTTATACGCTATAATATAGTAAATTTTTGTATTGTATTCAATACAAAGATTAGGCGTTTACAATTATTTCTTTACAATTTTCCGTTTTGGTGAACGAAAACATCTTCAACAAATGCAATTGCGTTGCATTAAAGGGTTGCTGTGCGGCTGTTACTTCCATAATTCCATCCTATAACAAAGATTTTTCCTCTAGTTTATAATATATAAAAATTAAATTGGATTAACTTAGAAGTCAAGAGCTTAGGGGCGTACATAGCTTCTCGCATTACCTATAACGTGCTGGCATTCATGTTTTCGTTGTCAAGTTTATCAGCATTATTTTTCAATTTTTCCAATATATTTTCTGTCCAAACCTTTCATTTTAGAATTCAGTTTCAACTAAAAGTAGGAATTGGCAAATTATGCTGTCGTAAGAACGACAATTTATCCCAATAGCCACGTTGAAACTTAATTTTTCCATCTATAACATGAAAAAATCCACAACCACGTAGCCCAAGTGGGTCACTCCATTC
>WRMM01000240.1 GCA_009777135.1 Candidatus Fibrimonadales bacterium | reverse complement strand
CGAAAGAGCGTGAGTTTGCCGGAATGTTGTGGAGGATGGTGAGGGCAAGAGTTAGGAAATCGGGTCAATCCTAAAATCGGGGGCATCGGGGTTCAGACAAAGGCTTATTTTTCTACATTACAGCAGATGGAGAAACAAAAAATAACATTATAAAGAATTAGTTGGTTTATATTGGGATATTGGCAAAATGATAGCTTCCAAGCAATACAAACCGCATTACGGAAGAGCTATTGTAGAACAGCTCGCAGCTGATTTGCAAAAAGAATTCCCCGGCATATCCGGATTTTCTACTGGTAATCTTTGGCGTATGCGAGCTTTTTTCGAGAATTATGGAAACTCTCAAAAACTCGCACCAATGGTGCGAGAATTAGCTTGGAGTCATAATATTATTATTATGGAAAAATGCAAAGACGAATTGGAGCGAGAATTTTATATTCGCACGACAAGAAAATTTGGTTGGTCTAAAAATGTTTTAATTCATCAAATTGAAAATCAAACTTATGAAAAATCTCTTTTGGGGCAAACTAATTTTGGCAAAACTTTAACTTTAAAATTGCGTAATCAAGCTAAATTGGCAATTAAGGATGAATATACTTTTGGCTTTTTAGAGCTTTCAAACAAGCATAGCGAAAAAGAATTAGAAAATGCTTTAATTTTGAGAATAGAAAATTTTTTGCAAGCAATGGGTGGTTCATTTGCTTTTGTTGGCAGGCAATTCAGATTAGAAATTGCCGGCGAAGAATTTTTTATTGATTTATTGCTGTTTCATCGCAAATTAAAATCCTTAGTTGCTATTGAACTTAAGATAGGTAAATTTTTGCCAGAATATGTTGGGAAAATGCAGTTTTATTTAGCTGCGTTAAATGATAGATTCAGGGAACAAGGAGAAAACGCTCCCATTGGGATAATTTTATGCAAAGATAAAAATAGAACCATAGTGGAATACGCTTTGCAAGATTCAAAAAAGCCTATTGGAGTGGCAACATACAGCATCAGAAAAACTTTACCAAAAGAGTTGCAAAAACAACTTCCTAAACCGCAGGATATTTCTAATTTATTGGAAACGATATGAACTAAATTTTCCATCCCCAATTTCCTGAAACAAATGTCAAAGGTCCTAGCCACTCCCTGCATTAATCCTCTCCACCGCCTTGTCTTCGCTCATAATGCGCTCAGGTTTCTGGCTAGCTTTGGATGCGAAAGAGCGTGAGTTTGCCAGGGGATTGTGGAAGAGGGTGAGGGCGAGAGTTAAATTTTAATATTTCTAAATTAATGAAATGAAAAAAAGCAAGGAAATAACCATTCGTAGCTCTGCTGTTGAATATTTGCAGTTTTTAGCTGCCAATGGAGAAAAATCCATAGAAGTGATGTATAAAAATGAAAATGTTTGGCTAACGCAAAAAATGATTGCAGAATTGTATAATGTAGAGCGCTCTGTTATTACAAAACATTTAAAGAAAATATTTGAAGATAGCGAACTTGAAGAAAGCTCAGTATGTGCAATTTTTGCACATACTGCCAAGGACGGAAAAAACTACGATACAAAATTTTACTCTTTAGAGGCGATTATTGCAGTTGGCTATAAAGTAGATAATGAAAGAGCAGTGCAATTTCGCAAATGGGCTACTATAGTTTTGAAAACATTTACAGTTAAAGCATGGGTAATGGATGATGAGCGGATAAAAGCAGGCGGCTCCATTCTCATAGATAAATACTTTGCCGAGCAACTTGAAAGAATTAGGGAAATAAGATTAAGCGAAAGATTGTTCTATCAAAAAATAACCGATATTTACGCTACTTCAATGGATTATGATTCTAATTCTCAAATAACAAAAGATTTTTTTGCAATGGTACAAAATAAATTGCATTTTGCAGTTCATAGGCACACTGCCGCTGAAATAATAGTAGAAAGAGCAGATGCAAAAAAAACTAATATGGGTTTGACAACTTGGAAATACGCTCCAGACGGCAAAATCTATAAATTTGACGTTTCTATTGCCAAGAATTATCTAACAATAGAAGAATTAGATTATTTGGAAAGGATAGTAACTCTTTATTTGGATTTTGCAGAATTGCAGGCAAAACGAAAAATTCCGATGACAATGGAAGATTGGGCTAAAAGATTAGATGGTTTTTTAGAATTCAATGGAAATGAGATTTTAAAAGATGCTGGTAAAATATCTCACGAGCAAGCAAAATTATTCGCAGAAAGTGAATGGGAAAAATATCGCATAGTTCAAGATAGACTATTTCAAAGTGATTTTGATAAGTTGTTTTCAAAAAAACTTTTGGACAATCATTCGTTAAAAGATTAGCAATTCGCCGTGAAATCGGGAAAATCCTAAAATCGGGGTCATCGGGGTTCAGACAAAGGAACGTGAGTTTGCCGGGGGGTTGTGGAGGAAGGTGAGGGAGAAGTTTTTTCTAAATTCATGAACATGTTGAAATACATTTTTGGAAACGCCACTGCGGAAAGAGTTTTGCTGCATATTTACCACTATGGAAGCATACATGCTGCTGCCATTGCCAGCGACTATGGGCTAGCTGTCACGCCTATTCTTAACCAATTAGAAAGATTTGAAAAATCTGGAATTCTAATTGCAAAAACGATAGGCAAATCCAGAGTGTATTCGTTTAACCCCAAAACGCCTTTTGCAAAGCCAATCAAGGAATTGCTCAAAATAGCATACGAATCTATTCCATTGGAAGAAAGAGAAGCAATTTTTAAAATCAGACGTAGGCCAAGAAGTAAAGGAAAACCTGTGATTTATGGAATTTAGTACCTGCACAGAATTGGAACTGTGGAAATATGTGGCATCAGAATTAAGCAAATCTGGCATAAAGACTGTTCTTGTAGGCGGTGCAGTTGCTGCGGTTTATTCAAATGGAGCATACCGTTCTGGCGATTTGGATATAGTTATCAATAGTTATACTTTAAAAGATGAATCTATAGCAAGCGTTATGCAAGATATAGGTTTTAAGAAAGAAGGCAGGCATTGGAAGCGAGAAGATTGCGAACACCTTTTTATAGAGTTTATCAGACCACCAGTAGCAATTTGCGATGATTACAATATTAAGCCAAGAAAATTTTTAGTAAATGGACAAGAACTTTTCATTTTATCTCCCAAAGATTGTGTTAGAGACAGATTAGCCAGCTATGTTTATTTTAAATCCGCTGAATGCTTGGAACAAGCTGCATTGGTTGTTGCAGCCGAAAGAGTGAAGCTAAGCGAATTGTCAAAATGGGCAAAAGATGAAGGAGCGGATATGTTGCGGGCGTTAGAAGAATTAAAGCGTAAAATGAAAGCAATACAATCAACTAAAAATTAGTTTATATAAACTAAAAAATGGTTATTATTTTCCACCCCCAATTTCCTAAAGCAAATCGGGTCAATCCTAAAATCGGGGGCATCGGGGTTCAGACAATTATCTCAAAACGGCAAACCTATGCCCAAATTAGCTTCAAAAGCTACATTGTTATCGTAAAAAACTTCGTTGTGCTTGGCGTAGCCCAAACCTATTCCTATATCGGAAAATATATTTACTCTGTGATATTTATACGCCCGGCCTATATAAAGCAGCGCATCAGCAGATGTGCCTTTTTTTGGTTTATTAGACGGTTCGCCTCCATCAAGATAATAGTAACCTTCTTTGTATTTTATTGAATAGTAATGCGCACTGGTCATTATTTGCAAATATAAACCATCGCTAGTTCCGCTTGGAAAATAACGCAGCCCAATGCCAGAACCAGCTCTGAAAGTATATTTGCCCTCTT
>WRMM01000239.1 GCA_009777135.1 Candidatus Fibrimonadales bacterium | reverse complement strand
GGCTGCAAAATATACATATAATAGAAGAAGATAATGCTTACAGAGTGAATAAGGCTATTTTGAAAGGCTCTCTGAAATGGCTAAATGCTTTTGTTTACGGCAAAAGAAACGATGCTTTGAGCGAACTGAAAAAACAAGGCTATAAAATAGCCGTTGCCAACACGCATGCAAGCAAATCTCTGCTCGAACTTGATTTGTCCAAACCCACGGCCTTTTACTTGGGAGCGGAATTCAGAGGCAACCACCCCGACACCCTAGAACAGGCAGATGAGCACTTTATTTTACCGCAATACGGAATGACGGAAAGCTTGAATGTTTCCGTTGCCGCAGGCGTGCTGCTTGCGCATTTGGATATTTACATGCAAAAACAAGGGCGAGAAAAATTTTCCTTTTCAAAAGAAGAACAAGAAGCCTTGATTTTAGAATGGCGAAACAGACATCGCAGCCTTTCTAAGGCGGGAAAAATATATAAGCAACCGCCACAGCCGCCATAAGCCCCACAGCATCCGCAGCAAGGCAGCAAAAAACCGTATGCCTGGCTTTGCGAATTGCAACCGAGCCAAAATAAACCGCTATAATATAAAACGTTGTATCCGTTGTGCCCTGAAATATGCAGCTCAAACGCCCAGCAAAGCTGTCTGGCCCATACTGCTGCATGGTATCTACCATCATTCCTCGGGCGCCGCTTCCAGAAAGAGGCTTCATAATTGCAGTCGGCAAGCTTGGCACAACATCTGCCGGAATGCCAAAAAAATTGAAAGCAGCGGTAATTCCGTTCATTATAAAATCCATCGCTCCGCTTGCCCTGAAGGCTGCTACTCCAACCAAAATAGCTATCAAATACGGAACTACCATAACTGCCGTTGAAAAACCATCCTTTGCGCCCTCAACAAAAGCGTCAAAAGGCATAACCTTTTTTATGGATGCCAAAATCAAAAAGAATATTACAATGGAAAATAAAATTATGCCGCCAAAAAATGCGCTGGCAATTCCCATTTGCTCTGCCGAAAGCATGGAAAAATACCAAAGCGATCCGAATATCGCCATGCAAAGACCTGCTATCCAAGATATAAAAACCGCATTTTTTATTTCAATTTTCTGGAAAAAAGAAGTGACCAGAACGCCTGCCATGGTGCCGAAAAAAGTAGCGAACAAAAGAGGCAAAAAAATGTCTGCGGGGTTTGCCGCGCCAAGCTTTGCCCTGTAAGTCATTATGCCAACAGGAATTAATGTTAAACCGCTGGTGTTAAGAACCAAAAACAGAATTTGCGCATCGCTTGCCGTGTCTTTTTCAGAGTTTATTTCTTGCAACTCCTTCATGGCCTTTAAGCCTAGCGGCGTGGCGGCGTTGTCTAGCCCAAGCAAATTTGCGCTTATGTTCATCAGCATGCTGCCCATTGCAGGATGGTTTGCCGGAATGCTGGGAAAAAGCCTCTTCATTAAAGGGGATACTAGCTTTGCAAGCATTTGAACCGCGCCAGCCTTCTCTCCTATTTTCATTATCCCTAGCCAAAACGCCAAAATTCCGGTTAAGCCAATGGCTATTTCAAAAGCCGTCTTTGACATGGCAAAAACGCTTTGCATAACATCGTTAAAAATCCCGCTATTTCCCAAATAAAGCCACTGAGCAAGGCAAGCTATAAATGCGCCCACAAAGAAAATAAGCCAAACTATATTGAGAAACACGAGAGAAATGTAGAAAAAAAACGGCGAAATTTTTAAAATTTAAGCAAAAGTGTCAACAGCTGTTTGCAAAATGCGTTTTTTTTGAATTTTTAAAATTTTTTTTGCCGTTTTTTCCGTCTAAGGAATAGATAAATAACTAGGAGGTTTTTATGCAAAAACATTTTTGCATCTTATTTTTTGCTGTCTGCAGTTTTTGGGCAGTTGCAATCACATTGTTTATAGCCTGCAGCAGCGACTCGGGCGGTGGCGAAAAGCAACGAGACGGAACCGTTAAGCTTACTTTGGGAAAGCTTCAAGTTCCGCTCTTTGATAGCGTTTCCGTTCATGTATCGGCAGCAAACATGGAAAGCATGAGCATAACCGCAAAATCCATCAGCGATAATGTAAAAATTGATGGCATTCCGCTTGGAGAAAGCAGAAAATTTGAGGTTAAGGTATATGCAGACCACGGAAAAGAGGTTTTGAGAGGCGAGGCTGTAGCAGATATAATTGCAGGCCAAACTATCACAATTCCAATAACTCTTATTCCCATTTCTGGATTTTTAAGGCTGGAAATCCCGCTTGGGATTCCAAATAACACGGATATTCGCTCAGGCACATTGTATTTAGGCTCTTTGGAATTTCAAATGCAGTTTGAAAATGGCAAAGGAGTTTTCAGTACCGGCGCCCTGCCCTTGAACCAAACTTTTAGCCTATATCTGGAGCTTAAAAGTTCAAATGGAGAAATTTTATTTTTTGGAGAAAAGCAAATAAAGCTTTCCTCTATTTTGCAAGCAGAAACAATGCAGCTGCAATCAACCCGAAGCTCCGTAACTTTAGAATTAGAAATGAGCTACGATGGTCCTGTGCAAATTTTAGCCATGCTTCCTATATCGGTTTCCAGAGAGCCAAGGTATTATGGAGACTTGTTTTTTACGGAAATTTATGCAGACCCAAAAGTCAATGGCGATGATTTTGAATATATGGAAATTTACAACGCAACTTTAGATACTCTGGAGCTTGCAAATTGTCGCGCTGCACGCAGCAGAAGCTCTGCAACAGCAACTCAAATGCTTGATATGCCTCCAGATTTAATTTTGCCGCCCATGAAATTCCTTTTCTTTGGGCGAGACAGCGTTGAAGGGGCGGATTTTAATTACGAAGGATTCACTCTTGCAAATACATCGCAAAGTCTTGGATTTTTCTGCAAGGATTTTGTTATAGACTCTTTATTCTATTCAACAAACGAAGATAATCCATTTCCCATAAAACGAGGAGCCGCCATGCAGCTGCCATTGTCAAATTTTGCAGACCGCGAAATCGGAGCTTCATGGTGCGATGGCTTTAGCCCCAAACAGGATGCTAATTGCCAGTAATTTTTTGCCAGTCGCGGTTGCCAAAGTTTATGTAAAAATAACCGTTTAGCATTGCCGATTTTTGCGGGTCTCGCAAGATCTGCACTGCGGCTCGCAAATATTTGAGCTCAACCAATATGTGGTCGCGGCTCATGCAATTTAAAAAAGGGCCATCCGGGTAAAGCGTTGGCTTTGGCTCATCGCTTATCATTTTATCAAGCTTGGCTATTTCATTTCTCAATTTAATTTCGTGCTCTTCCAAAAGCCTGATTAAATTGCGCTTATCTTCCAAGCCAAACAAAAAGGCATAACCTAGTGTCCTAGGGTCATCGTTAAAGCCAGTTAAATGCCTTATCACTTCTCTGTTCAAAGCATCCCTGCCCTTGTCTGTTATGTTATACACCTTAGCCGGAGGGTATTTTGCTTTTTGAACGGCTTTCCCCTCTATGCAACGGTGATTTTCAAGATAATTCAAGCGGTTATAAACTGTAGATGGACTTATCATGGCCCACTGCTCCAAGCCCCGCTCTTTAATTTTAGAAATAATGTCATATCCACTGGAATCTTCCTCCAATATAAACCCCAGCAGAACCAAGTCATAACGATTCATATTGTGGGAATATAGTAATCGCTGATTAAGTTGCTTTGGGTTTGGGGTATGGGGTATAGGGTATGGGGGATTTCACAAAAAACGGCTTAAATTCGCTAAAAAGGGCATATTTTTGCATTGCCCATACCCCAAACCCTATACCCCATACCCAAGCGTTGAATTAA
>WRMM01000238.1 GCA_009777135.1 Candidatus Fibrimonadales bacterium | reverse complement strand
AGAATCCGTTAAGCAAATTGCTGAGCAAGCCCGTTTGGATTCCCTTGCTGCTGCCGAGGAATCCGCTAAGCAAGTTGCTGAGCAAGCCCGTTTGGATTCCCTTGCTGCTGCCGAGGAATCCGCTAAGCAAGTTGCTGAGCAAGCCCGTTTGGATTCCCTTGCTACTATCGAAGCTGCCAAAAAAGTTGCAGAAGAAGTTGCAAAGCAGGCTGCTGCAGAAGAAAAGGCGAGTATTGCCAGAGAAATAGAAATGGTTTTGGTTGAAGGCAGTCTTTTTACAATGGGTTGCACCAATGAACAGGGTGCTGATTGCAATGATGATGAGAGACCTCCTCAGAATGTGAGGCTTAGCAACTTTTCTGTAAGTAAATATCCTGTAACGCAAAAGCTATGGGTTAAAATAATGGGCAATAATCCATCTCGTTCTTCTGGGCCAGATTTGCCAGTGGAATCAGTTAGCTGGAACGACGCTCAAGCATTTATTGAAAAACTCAATTCCATGACTGGCAGAAAATACCGTTTGCCTACAGAAGCGGAATGGGAATATGCCGCTCGCGGCGGGGCTAAAAGCCAAAGATATAAACATTCGGGGGGCAATGACCTTAATAGAGTAGCTTGGTTTAGCGGCAACAGCGAGCAAAACATTCAGCTCGTGGGTAGAAAACAGCCCAATGAATTAGGCATACATGATATGAATGGAAATGTGTGGGAATGGGTTCAAGATTGGAAAGGCAATTATGACCGTTCCGCCTTGTTGAATAATCCGAAAGGTCCTGCTAACGGCACTCTTCGCGTATATAGAGGCTGCAGCTGGCAAAGCACCGCTTCTATTTGCAGAGTTTCAAGGCGCAATGGCAGCTCGCCGGAATATCGCAGCCCTGATTTAGGATTTCGCTTAGTATTGGATCGTTAAATGTTTTCTGTAATTTGCTTTTTTTTGTTTGCGTCAATTTGCGTAGTCAGCGCATTTGCGCTGTTGTTTTCAAGGCATCCTATAAACGGAGCTATGGCTCTTGTGCTTAATATGCTTTCGCTTGCGGGCATTTATGCTCTTGTTAATAGCACATTTTTAGGCGTTCTGCAAATTATGGTTTATGCAGGCGCAATTATGATGCTGATTGTGTTTGTGATAATGGTTCTTAACGGAGCAAAAGAAACTAGATTGCCGAGAATAGACAAATTGGGTCTTTGCTCAATTTTAGCCATTTTTTCAGGAGCCTTGCTTTTAATTGCCGCTTTTTACAATGTAGATTTGCAGGCGGATTCTACAGCTGTAAATGGAAGCGTTGCCATGGTTTCTGAGCATTTGTTTGATACAAGTTCCAGAAGCGGCGAGCTTATGAATGTGGGCGGCGGGTATTTTATTCTTTTTCAGCTTACTGCTTTAATTCTGCTTTCTGCAATGGTGAGCGCAGTGCTTTTAGCGAAGAGAAAAAGTTCACTGGAAAAAAATGAAGAGAGATAAAATAATAGGCATTGCAACAATAGCAGCAGCATTGCTGCTCATTATATACGTGGCTTTTGCAATGTGGCTGAACGAAAGAAGAGCGCGTAATACGGTGTTTGTGCAATTTCATGAAATGGGTGCTTTGCAAAATGAAGATGTTGTTTTGATAAGGGGTTTAAAAGTGGGCAATGTTGCCTCCGTCAAAAGAATTAACGAGAAAGCTTTAGTAGAAATAGATTTGGATGAGCCTCGTATTTTTCGCAAAGATACCAAATTCAAAAATGTTAGCCCAAACATTATGGGTAGCCGTTTTATTGTTATAGAACCTGGCAAAGATGGAGAGTTGGCACCCGAAGACCATATTTTTGACGGGGAATTTGAAATGGGCATAGCAGAGGTGCTGGCTTTGAGCGATTTGGCAAAGGAACAGGTGGCTATCCTAATGGAATTTATTCGCCTTTTGCAAACCGGCGATGAAAAAAATCCATCTTTGCAAAAGAAAGTAGAAGACATAATGCAAGAATGCGAAGACTTAGTAGCTTCGCTTTCAAGCATGATAAGCTCCATTGAAAAGCAAACCATTGGCATTTTGAACAGAGCTGGCAGTTATGTAGAGCAAGTGTCAAAAGCGAGTATTCAAATAGATAAAACTCTGGACACTATAAGGGTTCAAGCGCAAGATGGCATAGTTGCCGCAGAGGATATAATATTGAAAGTCAATAGCACCGTGGCAAGCCTGAATGAAATTTTAGCTCAGTTTGAAGATAACCCTGTTACTGTGGCTCTTATGGACAAGAAAGAATTAATAGATGACATAGACAGCTTGCGTTCAGCGCTTCAGGCTTTTATAGGCGCAATTGACAAGCGAGGCATAAAAATTTACGATGAAAAGGGCAAAAGAAAAAGCATGGTTACTTTGAAAAACGTCCATATATTCAGAGAAACCGCAAGAAGCAAAGCAAAAAAACGAGCTGAGCAAGAAGCTAAAGAAGCTGCTGGGGAACTACAGTAATTGCTGATTAACTTTGCTTGGGACAAGGAACATGGGACAAGCGATGTGCAAATCTACGTTATTTGGGATATGATTTTTAATAAAATGGCTTTTTTAGCTGTTTTGTAGGAAAATCATGTCCCATGTCCCAGCCAATGCAGCTCCGCATGTCGCTTGTTCCATGTTCCAGAGCATTAAGTTTGACTTAATCAGCATTTTCTACATTTATCTCATGCGTAATTTTTCTTATCAAAATCCAACAAAGATTATCTTTGGCAAGGGCACAATAGGCGAGCTTGCAAATGAAATTCCTCAAAACGCTAAAGTTCTTTTGACTTATGGCGGCGGTTCCATAAAAGAGAATGGAGTTTATGATGCTGTAAAAAAGGCTTTGGGTGGCAGGGCAGTTTTTGAGTTTGGCGGCATTGAGCCAAACCCGCGCTATGAAACCTGCATTAAAACCCTTGACATAATAAAAAAAGAAGGCATAGACTTTTTGCTGGCAGTTGGCGGCGGTTCTGTTTTGGACGGCACAAAATTCATAGCTCTTGCAGCAAAATATCAAGGTGCAGATCCTTGGGATTTTATGTGCGGAAAAGCAGGCTCTCCAAGCGAGGCATTGCCGCTTGCAAGCGTGCTAACGCTCCCGGCAACGGGTTCTGAGAGCAATGCGAACTTTGTGATTTCTCGCGATTCCACGCAAGAAAAATTTGGCGGTTGGTCTCCGCTCATTTATCCCAAGTTCAGCATTTTAGATCCTGAAACAACTTACACTTTGCCAGAAAAACAAACCGCAAACGGCATAGTGGACACTTTTGTGCACACTATGGAACAATACTTAACTCATCCGGAATATGCTCCTCTTCAAGAGCGTTGGGCAGAATCCATTTTAACAACGCTTGCAGAACTTGGTCGCAGTGGCATAGATGATCCAAAGAATTATGATGTTCGCGCTGCTCTTATGTGGTCAGCGACAATGGCTCTCAACGGCTTGATTAGCAGGGGAGTTCCCGAAGACTGGGCAACGCATGGCATAGGCCATGAGCTTACGGCCTTTTACGGCTTGGATCACGGGCAAACGCTTGCGGTTGTTATGCCGGGCCTTTGGCGCAACCAGTTTGAAAAAAAGAAAGCGAAACTAGCTCAATACGGTCATCGCGTTTGGGGGCTTTTATCAAAGAACCCTGGGCAAGAGGGCCACGATGAAGTTGCTGCTTTGGCAATAGAAAAGACAGAAGAATTTTTTGAGTCTCTTGGCGTTTCAACAAAGCTGAGCGGTTACGGAGTAAACGCCGCAGAGGCCGCAGAGAAAATTTCTAAAAGATTTGCAGAGCGTGGTTTGACAAGCGAGAAAGGGCTTGG
>WRMM01000237.1 GCA_009777135.1 Candidatus Fibrimonadales bacterium | reverse complement strand
CTAATTGTTTTTGTATATCATTTTTTCTTTCTGGTTCAAATATTAAAACTATTTTTGTTGAATAGTCGTATAATTCTTCTCTATCTATGATACGAGGGTAAGAAAAAAAATTATAATTTTCTTGATTTTTTAATTTTTCTCTGTAAAAAGCATTTGATGTATCTTGAGAAAAGCTTACAGATAATCCATTATTGCTGAAAATTTTAACTTCTGTTGCCCAATTTAAAATTGAACGAAAACCTAGACCTTTATTGCCTATATTTTTATTTTTGTCTTTTGGAGATAAATCTGAAGTCATTAAAGATTCTATTCCCGAAATTCCAAAAGGGGTTCCTGTATTTGAAATTTCAAATTTATTATCTAATAAAGAAATTAAAATTTCATTTTTTTCATTTTCTGCAAAAGCATCTATCGCATTTTGTAATAATTCTAAAATTTCTCGCTCTTTGTAATCTCTTTTTAATCTATTTTCTCCATGATAAAATGATTTAATAAGCTTAGGCTCGTTTCTAAAAGTTTCCAAACGCTTATCGCTTAATTCATTAAGTTGGGTGTTTATTTTTTCATATGTTTCCATATTCTTTTTCCCTTCTTTCAATATGAATTTAATTTACTGCATTCTCCATTAGAACAAATGCAGTTTTCAATTTCGGCTGCTCTTAGACTAGCATCACCATATTCGGTGCCCAACAACCATGGTTTATTTTGTATGACGTAAGTATTGCCACAACCAGCCCTTTGAGCCGCATCTTCTTCATCGGAAACCAATAGACGCCCAAATGCACTGCGCTCTCTAGCTTGTTGCTGCGAGGGTTCAGCGGCTTGCTTGGAATTTACTTTACTGCATTTTCCATTAGAGCAAATGCAGTTTTCAATTTTGGCTGCTCTTAGACTAGCATCACCATATTCGGTGCCCAATAACCATGGTTTATTTTGTATGACGTAAGTATTGCCACAACCAGCATTTAGAGCCGCATCCTCTTCATCGGAAACCAATAGACGCCCAAATGCACTGCGCTCTCTGGCTTCTAAACTTGTCCAAGAAGATAATATTAATCCAAATGTCACCACTTTAATAATAGCATTAAACATTAGCTTTCTCTCCATAATTACACGAATAAATATAGAAATAACAATTGCAAAATAATGTCATTTTCTAGTCAAAATCTTTTTTGGAAAAATGCAAGTTTTGACATGATTTTTTCTTTTTTGTCACTTTTTTGTGATATTTGCGGTGGTTTTTTGCGTTTTTGTCAAAAAACAAATCCTGGTTTATTCCCTTGTTTCTTTTTACTAACAGAGCTTGCCTCTAAATATATATGATTATATCCTGACATTCGTTTTTCCTTAACAAGACCCTCCACCAAAATCCATTCATCCTGTTCAAAAGAAAGCTTTCCTTTTTTATACTCAAACTCAAAACCTGCCATGCCATCATTTCCGCAGCAGCCTGCAGTTTTTCTGAAAACCGCATAACGCTCAACTTTATTTTCATCAATGTATTTTGCAAAAAAACCTTCAATTTGGATTATTTTATTTTTGTAATCCTGCGGATTTAAATTAATGTCATTTACCTGCTGCATAAAAAGTCTGTCTTTTAAATAACAAATGGATCTGGAATTTTTTGTAGCCATTGCCTCTTGAAAAAAGAATAAATGCACTAAAAGAATAAAAATGATTCGTTTCACCTCACCTCCCTTTTATAAATGAAACCAAGCAGAAAATTAAAAACGCACCTAGATTTGTAGCAACAATGCTTGCCCCAGTTGGAATATTGTAGGCAAAGGAAACCACTATTCCGATGAAAAAGCAGATGGCGGAGAGAATGCTGGAGCAGACAATCACGGATTTAAATGTTTTAAAAACTCGCATGGATGTCAATGCAGGGAAAATAATCAAACTCGAAATTAGCAACGCTCCCATAATCCGCATTCCTATAACTATTATCACAGCGGTTAAAAGAGCCAAAAGCATATTGTAAAATTCAATATTCGTTCCGCTTGCCTTTGCGTAATTTTCATCGAAAACCACGGAAAAGATTTTATTGTAGAAAAAGACAAACAACGCGAGAATAACCGCAGAAATCGCAATGCATAAATACACCTCTTCCTGCTTTATAGCCAAAATGCTGCCGAACAAATAATTGCAAATATCGGTGTTTATTCCCGTGGTCTGCGACATAATTATCACTCCAATCGCCAGCGAGCTGCAAGAGATTATGGCTATTGCGGCATCGCCACGTATTTTTGAGCTTTCCCTGATTCTAAGCAGCAAAAAAGCGGCGAGCATCACAAGGGGAATGGAAACTTTGAGCGGCGAAAGCCCCAAGGGAATGGCTACCGCAAGGGTTCCAAAACCAACATGCGCAAGGCCATCGCCAATCATTGAGTATCTTCGCAAAACCAAAGGAAGCCCCAGAAGCGAAGCACACAGCGAAACGCTGATTCCCACCGCAATTGCCCTAACAACAAAGGAGTAGGAAAAAAGTTCTTCAAGCAATTCCAGCATTGTAATCTCCTCTGTTTCCGAAAAAATATTTGCTGCCTAAGTGCAAAACCTGAGTGCAGAAATTAACGGTATTTTGAATATCGTGAGAAACCATGATTATAGTCACGCCCTGCGAGTTCACATCTTTCAAGATATTGTGCAGCTGCTTTGAAGCATCTATGTCAAGTCCGCTTGCGGGTTCGTCCAAGAGCAGAAGTTTTGCTTCTGCGCAAAGCATTCTTGCAAGCAGAACTCTTTGCTTTTGCCCTCCCGACAATTCTTGAAAAGATTTGCGTTTGAGTTGCTCAATGCCAAGCATCTCAAGATTTTTATCCGCAGTTTTTTTATCGTTTTTGCCGTAAAAATAAAAATACCTACGTTTGCAAAGAGTTCCGGAAATTACAATCTCATAAACGCTGGCGGGAAAATCTTTTTGAACAGGAGTCTGCTGCGCCATGTAGCCAATTTCATTCTTTTTAATTCCCAAATTTAAAGTTCCGGAATTTGGCTTTATAATCCCCGCGATGCTTTTTAGCAAAGTGGACTTTCCAGCGCCATTCTTGCCAAACACACCCAAAAAACTCCCGGCATCCAATTCAAAGCTGCAATTTTCAAGAGCAAACTTGGATTCGTATTTTACTGAAATCTGCCGGCAAGAAAGCACATTCATTTTTTATCCTCCAAAAGCCCGATTCTCAAATTTTCCACATTTTGCTTTAGCAAGCTCAAATATGTTGCTCCGCTTTCAAATTCTTGTTTTGTAAGATTGTGATAGGAATGCAGCAAAAGCATTTTCGCCCCTGTCTGCTCCGCTATCGCACGAGCGATATTTTGATTGCTGAGTTCCACGTGGTATATGTATGGAATATTCTCTTTTTTTACTGCTTTAATCAAAAAAGCCATCGTTGCCACGGAAGCATCTGCCTGGTCGGAGCAGCCAGCGAAAGCCGCCGCATAATCCAGTCCGTATTCCTCGGTTAAATAGCGAAAGGGAAATCTGTCTGCCACAACGATTTTTTTTCTCTTCGCAGATTTTGTGATTTGCGACAATTCGTTTGCCAATTCATTTATTTGCGAAATATAAGCTTTGGAATTTTTCTCATAATTTTCGCAATTAGAGGAATCCTTTTCGCAAAAAGCTTTTGCTATTGCTTCAAGCATTAAAGCGGCATTTTTCGGGCTGGTCCAGATATGCTCATCGTACTCAACTTTAATTTCGCCCTTTTTTCTGGAATGCTTGTGTTTGTGCTTATGCTTATGGCTGTGGTTATGATGTCCATTGTTGTGATCGTGCTGCATTCCTTTTTTGATTTCTTCTTCGTAG
>WRMM01000236.1 GCA_009777135.1 Candidatus Fibrimonadales bacterium | reverse complement strand
AACGATGAGTATAAAGAAGAACTTGCCATGGAAAAAGTTTATTATTCCCCAGATCCAGTTGTTGTTGGCGGTTTGACCGATTATTTGCGAGGCCGTTCTTTGGTTCAAGAAATAGAAGAAAAAAGTGCCCTTGATTCCGTGCTGAAAAACGCAATGCAGCTAATTGAAAACGGCATAGAGGTGGGGGAAAGTGATATTCAAGCGATGTTGGAAGGAGCTACGTCGCTGAGCGTTAATGAATAATTAAGAGTTGAGAATTGAGAGTTGAGAATTTGAATTTAGGTGGTTATAGTGTTTAGTCACGAATTTTTTCACGAGCAAGCTCATATAGAGCGCAAGCACGAGTTGAAGCGCTATTTGTTTCTTATATTAATAGCTATCAGTTTTGCATTTCTCAATTCTCAACTCTCAACTCTCAACTCTCAACTTATATTAATCGCCACGTTCCTAACCTACCGCCTCTTTTGCCATGCTCAAGAGTTTGAAGCAGACAAGCTTGCCGCGGAAAAGTGTGGGAAAGATGCCGCTATTGAGAGTTTGAAGTTTTTGCAGATGCAAGAGGGGAAGATTGGGTTTTGGTCAGCTTTGTTTTCTTTGCACCCGAGAACGGAGAAGAGAATTGAGAAGATATGAAGGAGAATTATGCTGATTTAGTCGTTTGGGACAAGCGGCTAAATCAGCGTTTACTTACACCTTCGCTAAATCCTCATACTGTTTCCAACGCTCGTCTATGAATTTTTGCAACTGGTTTGCAAGTTCATCTGCGGCAGCTGGGTCAGAAGCGGTTAGCATTTTGTAGCGGTTTTCGGTGTAGATAAAGTCTTTGACCGGCAAACTTGGCGCTTTGGAGTCCAAAACAAAGGGATTCTTGCCCTCGTCCAGATTAGCGGGAATATAGCGAAGCAGGGGCCAGTAGCCGCTGTTAACCGCCATTTTTTGCTGATCCAGCATATAGCGCATATCCGTTGGACCGTGCGCTATGCAAGGGGAGTAGGCGAGTATCAAAGAAGGACCGTTGTGAGCCTCTGCCTCGCGGAATACTTTGATTGTATGCACATCGTTTGAGCCAAAGGCAACTCTGCCCACATATACATTCTTGTAGCTCATGGCGATTAAGCCCAAATCCTTTTTCGGAGCGCGTTTTCCGCTTGCGGCAAACTGCGCTACTGCGCCCAAATGGGTGCTTTTGCTAGCTTGGCCGCCCGTGTTTGAGTAAACCTCGGTGTCTAAAACCAGAATATTCACGTTTTCGCCAGTAGCAAGAACATGGTCCAAACCGCCGTAGCCAATGTCATAAGCCCAGCCATCGCCGCCAATTATCCAAACGCTCTTCTGCACAAGATAATCCGCAAGCGAAAGAAGTTTTTTTGCCTCGGGCTTATTTACATTTTTCAAAATTTCTTTCAATTTTTCAACGTTCGCTCTCTGCGCGGCAATGCCAGCTTCATCGTTTTGGCTTTGCTCTTTGAGAGCTTTTGCCAAGTCTGCGGGAACTTCGCTGATTTGCCCCAAAAGGTCTTGGGCTTGTATTGCATGCTGAGTTATAGCCAAGCGAAAGCCTAAGCCAAATTCAGCGTTGTCTTCAAATAAAGAGTTGCTCCAAGCAGGACCTTTGCCTTCTTTGTTTTTTGCCCAAGGGGTTGTGGGCAGGTTTCCGCCGAAAATTGAGGAACAGCCGGTTGCATTTGCCACAATCATTCTGTCTCCGAACAACTGAGTAGCCAAGCGCAAGTATGGAGTTTCACCGCAGCCTGCGCATGCGCCGCTGAACTCAAAAAGCGGTTCTAGCAGCATTGCATTTTTAACAAGTTTCGGGTCAATTTTTGAGCGGTCTGCTTCGGGTATGTTAACAAAAAATTCCCACCACTCGCTCTCTTGCTTTGCAATTTCTGTTTGATGAGTCATGTTGATGGATTTTTTGCTTGGGTCTGCTTTGTCTTTGGCTGGGCAGGCTTCTACGCAAACTCCGCAGCCAGTGCAGTCATAAGGGCTAACCTGAACGGTGTATTTAATATCGCCATCAAGTTTAAATCCTTTGCCGGCCATGCTTTTGAAACCGCTCGGTGCGCCAGTCAAAGAAGAGGCGTCGTAGGCTTTGGTGCGAATTGCGGCATGCGGGCAAACCATTGCGCACTTTCCGCATTGAATGCAAATGTCTGCGCCCCAAACCGGAATTTCAAGAGCAAGGTCGCGCTTCTCATACTTGGCTGTGGCGGTTGGAAAAGTGCCGTCCGCAGGCATTGCAGAAACAGGCAGATCATCGCCGTAACCCTCAATAATCTTTGCAGTTACGGAGTTTAGGAATTTATCGTTTGTGCCAATCAAAGCGGGGCGGAAAGTTTTGTCTGCAGAAATGGAACTTGGAACTTTCACCTCGTGCAGGTTAGCAAGCGTTTGGTCTACCGCTTCCCAATTTTTTTCAACAACATCTTCGCCTTTTTTGAGATAAGTCTTTTTAATGGAATCTTTAATGTGGTTAATTGCCTCGTCTTTTGGCAAAATACCCGATATAGCAAAGAAACAGGTTTGCATAATTGTGTTTATGCGGCGTCCCATTCCTGTATCGTGGGCAACCTTGTAGCCATCAATCACATAAACTTTCAGCTTTTTCTCTACAATCTGAGTTTGGACTTCTTTCGGGAAAGTGTTCCAAGCCTCGTCTGCGGATGCTTGAGTGTTCAGCAAAAATACTGCGCCAGGCTTTGCAAAGCGGAGCATATTTATCTGGTCAAGGTGTGGAGTGTGGTGGCATGCAACAAAATCCGCTTGATTCAATTCAATCAAATATGGGGCGTAAATGGGTTCTTTTCCAAAACGCAGATGCGAGGTGGTTCCGCTGCCGCTCTTTTTGGAATCATAAACAAAGAATCCCTGCGTGTAGTTGTCTGTGTATTCTCCGATGATTTTAATGGTATTCTTGTTCGCGCCAACGGTGCCGTCTGCGCCCAAGCCGTAGAACATGGCTTGGAACAGCTTTTTTTCCAAGCGGAAAGACTCGTCTATTTTCAAGCTTGTGTTGCTGACATCATCGTTTATGCCAACGGTAAAGCGTTTTATGGGATTTACGCTTATAGCATTGTCAAAAATAGCTTTCACATGAGCAGGCTTGAATTCCTTTGAAGCAAGACCGTATCTGCCTCCTTGCAATTTTGGAAGCGGTTGCTCGCCGTTCATTGCCGCTTCGGAAAGCGCGGTTAAAACATCTTGGAACAGAGGCTCGCCAATTGAGCCAGGTTCTTTGCAACGGTCCAGAACCGCAATGTTTTTCACGGTTTTTGGCAGCGCTGCCAAAAATTCTTTTACTGGGAATGGGCGGTAAAGGTGAATATTTATCACGCCAACTTTTTGCCCCTTGCTTGCAAGCATTTCAACGGTTTCTTTAACGGTCAAGGCTCCGGATCCCATAATAACTATAACCGTTTCCGCATCGGCGGCGCCTGAGTATTCAACCAAGCTGTATTTGCGTCCTGTGATTTTTGCGACTTTGTCCATGTATTCTTGAACTATGGCTGGAGTGGCTGCGTAATAGGGATTTACCGTTTCTCTGCCTTGGAAATAAACATCGGGGTTTTGCGCCGTGCCGCGCAGAACCGGAGCGTCTGGGGTCAAGGCTCTTGCTCGGTGCGCTGCCACAAGATCCTCGTCTATAACTTGCTTAATCAGGTCTGGGGTTAATTCTTCTATCTTGATTATTTCGTGGGAGGTGCGGAATCCGTCAAAAAAGTGTATAAACGGAATGCGGGATTTAAGCGTTGCGGCATGAGCCACCAGTGCAAGGTCTTGGGCTTCTTGAGCGTTTGAGCTTGCAAGCATGGC
>WRMM01000235.1 GCA_009777135.1 Candidatus Fibrimonadales bacterium | reverse complement strand
GCTGGAACCAACCGGTTAACAGCCGGTTGCTCTACCATTGAGCTATGAAGCATTCTTTGGTTGCTTAAATTTAGAAAATTTTTTGCCTTTCGTCAAGGGTTAAAATGCTTTCTTTGATTATAAATTCTAAAATCTTGAGCAACTGCAATCTAGAGATATCGCTTCAACGCCTCTGCCTTATCGGTTTTTTCCCAAGTGAAACGCGCGCCCTTGCGACCAAAGTGCCCGTGTTTAGCGGTTGCTTTGTAGCCAGGTTTCAGCAAATCAAGCATTTTAACTATGCTTGCAGGCTTTAAATCAAAGTGCTTGCGAATCAGCGCTTCAAATTTGTGGTCGCTGATTTTGCCAGTGCCAAATGTGTTTACATTTATAGAGACCGGCTCGGGATAGCCTATGGCATAAGCAAGCTGCACTTCGCATCTTTTTGCAAGCTTTGCCGCAACAATGTTTTTTGCAACATAGCGAGCCGCATACGCCGCAGACCTGTCCACTTTTGACGGATCTTTGCCGCTGAACGCGCCACCGCCGTGCCTACCCATTCCGCCATACGTATCAACTATGATTTTGCGTCCTGTCAGACCGCTGTCGCCATGAGGACCGCCAACAACGAATCTTCCAGTCGGATTAACAAGGTAGCGAGTTTTTTTGTCAAGATATTTTGCCGGAATTGTTTTCTTAATCAATTTTTCAATAATCTCTTTTCTAATTGTTGCGTGGCTTGCTTCGGGTTTGTGCTGAGTAGATATAACAACGGTATCTAAGCGTACAGGCTCGTTGTTCTGGTTGTACTCAACGGTAACTTGGCTTTTTGCATCAGGGCGAAGCCATTTTATTTTTCCTTTCTCTCTCAGCTCAACAATGTTTTCCATCAATCTATGCGCAAGAAAAATAGGAAGCGGCATAAGCTCAGGAGTTTCGTCGGAGGCATAGCCAAACATCATGCCTTGGTCGCCAGCACCCTGCTCAGCGGTGTCTTTGCCAACTGCGGCAGCGGCATTAACGCCCTGCGCAATATCTAGGCTTTGCTTGTCTAGCGCAACCATAACTGCGCAGCTGTCTGCATCAAAACCAATTCCCGCCTCGGTATAGCCAATTTCTTTAATAGTGTTTCTAACCACCTTCTGATAATCCACATTTGCCTTAGAAGTTATTTCGCCGGCAATCACAACCAAGCCAGTGCTAACCAAAGTTTCGCACGCAACTCTGCTCTTTGGGTCTTGCGCAAGCATCGCATCTAAAACAGCATCGGAAATCTGGTCTGCAACTTTATCCGGATGGCCGGGAGAAACAGACTCGGAAGTGAACAAATAATTGTGGGACATATAAACCTCTCTTTTATGCTTAGGGTAATGTAGAAAATAAGAATTGCAAATTAGCTTGCTTGGGACATGGGACATGGGATATGATTTTGCACAAATTCATGTCCCGAACAATGTTTGTCTGAATTTCGCTTGTCCCATATCCCTTGCACCTAAGTTTAAATCAACATAATAGTGGCTATCGGTGCGGCTAAATAAAAGCTGTCGGCTCTGTCTAAAACTCCGCCATGCCCAGGGAAAAGCTCCCCGGAATCTTTTATGCCGCTCCATCGCTTTAAAGCGGATATAAGCAAATCGCCAAGCTGCCCGGCAACGGCTATAATAAATCCTAAGCCAATGGCAACGGCAAGCGAAACATCAAAAACCGAGTAGCCAAAACCTGTTCTTGTCCAAATCCAAAACCAGAAAATAGCGAAGAGCGTGCCGCCTATTGCGCCTTCCCATGTTTTTTTAGGGCTGATTTGCGGTGAAAATTTGCGCTTGCCCAAAAATCTGCCAGTAAAATATGCGGCGGAATCGCAGCCCCACAAGGTCATCATAACAATCATGAATTTTGAGCACTGCACCCAGCCCTGCCCATCTTCAAACAAGCGAATGCTTATTCCGCCCCAAAGCCCAAGATAAAGCGGTCCCGCCATTTGCAGCACAAGCCATGGAAACAGACTCTTCACATCTATGTATGCAAAAGCTATGATTATGTAAATTAAAATAACCGCTGTCAAAATGGGAAGAATATAAGCCGTGCAGTTTAGCATCCAAGGCACTGTGAGAGCCATTGCGCAAACAGGGGAAATTACGCTGGTGATTTTTTTTTCCGGAAAAGCAGCGCAAACCATTTTGCTCCACTCGTAAGCCGACACTGCCGCCAAAAACAAAAGCAAAGCCCAGCGCGTATAATCGCCAAGCCACAAAAGAAACGCCACTATCGGCATTGCCGTAAAGGCAAAAATTAAACGCTTGGCTAAATTGCTCATCTAGGGGAATATAGTAAATGCAATTTATTTTCTACATTTTTATCCATGTTTCGCTATGCTATTTTGATAGTTTTTATAGCACTGGGTTTTTCGCAAAGTTTTGCACGCTGCGGAACTGTGCAGTTTGCGTTAAATGCAGAAAACACCGAAAGAAGAATTTTGGCTAAACCAGGTTTTAATAATTGCGTTCCGGAAAAATATTACGGAGCAGTTTTAGATACGCAATTTGTTGCAAACAACCAAGGCTTTATTATATACTATACATTGGAAGGAGCGCACGCTACAACCAAAATATTTGTTGACTCTCTTGCTAAATACTTGGCGCAAGCCTACAATCTGCATAAAAACGTTCTCGGCATGAAAGAAATACAGGGCGCAAGACAAACACGGCATTATAGAAAAGATGTTCCGCTAGGATTTTATCCTATTGAAGTTATAGATACCGGGCTTTTACGCAACAACGAAGGAGATTTCACAGATGCTTTTGGCTTAACATTCACTCCTAACCGAAGCTCAAGGGCAACGCAAATAGCCATTGAAAATGATTTTTTCTACGGCGCAAATTGCGAAGACAAGCTTTCAACAACCCCTTTTCCTTCATTTGTGCACGGAGATTATTCCGGTCCGGACAAATGGCATTTGGCATTAAAGGTAACTATATTTCACGAACTTTATCACAGTTTCCAGCTATCGCAAGTGAACATAACGGACAATAATCGCTTTTGGCTTGAGGCAAGCGCAACCGGAACAGAAGAAATAGGCGCTCCGGAAATTGATGACTATATAAACTATATTTTTAGGAAATCGACTTCAGGCGCAATTTATCCGACGGGAGCTTTCGCTAATTTGGGAGGAGCCATGGAACAAGAAGATGGCTACGGCTATGCCGTGCTATATTTATTCCTGTATTCTGAGCTAGGACCGCGTTTTGATTCTGCGATATGGGATTATTTTGCCAAGCATCCTGAAAATAATTTTGCTAAGCAATTGGCAAGTGTAGCCGATGAACTTGGCAAAAATCCTGATACTTTGTTTCACAAATACGCTACGGATATTTTTTATTCCGGCAACAGGGCAGAATTTTCGCCATACGAATACGGGGTTTCTTCAAGCTTAGCCGATATGCCATTATGGCCCGAATGGAGAATAAACACAAATACTCAAAATAATTGGAATTTGCCAGTAGGCGCCATTAACTTTATTCTAAAAACAAATGAACAGCATCCAAAAACAGATCAAGCTATAAAAGTTTCCTCTTTGAACTACGGAGATTCTTCCATTTGGGTTCTTTCTCGCCTATTGGAATCAGAATACATCAGACCTACGCCCAAAGGCGAATTCGCTGCTTATCCCAATCCTTGGAATCCGCGCAAAACTTCAGATTTAAAATTCAAAAACCTTCCAGAAAACTCCAAAGGAATAGAAATCCGCTCTTCAAACGGCTCTTTGCTGGAAAGAATCCATTCCGAAGAAGAAGAAAAAGACCCCATCTGGCACCCAAAAAGAAACCCAGCCCCCGGAATCCTCTACTACAGATCCCT
>WRMM01000234.1 GCA_009777135.1 Candidatus Fibrimonadales bacterium | reverse complement strand
AACAAATAATTGTGGGACATATAAACCTCTCTTTTATGTTGAACAGTAAGATAGTAAAATTGTAGCTATCGGTGCGGCTAAATAAAAACTGTCGGCTCTGTCCAAAACTCCGCCGTGCCCGGGGAAAAGCTCTCCGGAATCTTTTATGCCGCTCCATCGCTTTAAAGCGGATATAAGCAAATCGCCAAGCTGCCCGGCAACGGCTATAATAAAGCCTAAGCCAATGGCAGCGGCAAGCGAAACATCAAAAACCGAGTAGCCAAAACCTGTTCTTGTCCAAATCCAAAACCATAAAATAGCAAAGAGCGTGCCGCCTATTGCGCCTTCCCATGTTTTTTTAGGGCTGATTTGCGGTGAAAATTTGCGCTTGCCCAAAAATCTGCCAGCAAAATATGCGGCGGAATCGCAACCCCACAAGGTCATCATAACAATCATGAATTTTGAGCACTGAACCCAGCCCTGCCCATCTTCAAACAGGCGAATGCTTATTCCGCCCCAAAGCCCAAGATAAAGCGGCCCCGCCATTTGCAGCATAAGCCATGGAAACAGATTTTTCACATCTATGTATGCAAAAGCCACGATTATGTAAATCAAAATAACCGCTGTCAAAATGGGAAGGATATAAGCCGTGTTGTTTAGCATCCAAGGCACTGTGAGAGCTATTGCGCAAACAGGAGAAATTACGCTGGTGATTTTTTTTTCCGGAAAAGCAGCGCAGACCATTTTGCTCCATTCGTAAGCTGACACTGCCGCCAAAAACAAAAGCAAAGCCCAACGCGTATAATCGCCAAACCACAAAAGAACTGCCACTATTGGCATTGCCGTAAAGGCAAAAATTAAACGTTTGGCTAAATTGCTCATTTTTGAGAATATAGAAAAGTATAAATACGCTGGCAACTTTCTATATTTAGCTTATATGAAAAAAATTGTGTTTTTACTGTTTTTTATTTTTGCATGTGTGGCATTTGCTCAAAAAAGTCCGGCAAAAAATACTAAAGGCACTAAAAATATCAAAAATATCAAAAGCACGTCAAATGATATTAAAGGCTCGTTCAGAGATGCCCGCGATAATAAACAATATAAAACCGTAAAATTGGGCGGCCGCGTGTGGATGGCGGAGAATTTGAACCATAAAACCAAAACCAAGCTTTATAATTTTGAAAGTTTAAAAAATGCTTGCCCGGCAGGCTGGCATTTACCCAGCAACAGCGCTTGGGAAGATTTAAAAAAAGAAATAAACGATGCAGATGCAAAGCTTAAATCGCAAATCGGGTGGAATACGCAAGGAAAGTGGTGGGCAGCCACCAGCAGCGGCGCAAACAGCACGGATTACTATGTAGTTGTAAATTCTGGTTTTGGAGGCATAAATAAATTAGACAATGTAAAGACTGCGAATTTTGCTGTTCGCTGCGTTAAAAATATCCAAGCTAAACCCAGTGAGAAGATAAACGATATAAAGCAATATAAAACGGTCAAAATAGGCAACCGGATCTGGATGGCGGAGAATTTGAACTATAAAACCGGAAAGTCTTGGTGCTTTGAAAACGATAATTATAATTGCAATATGTATGGACGCTTATACGACTGGAACACTGCGAAAAAAGCATGCCCCAGAGGCTGGCATTTGCCTACGCGCCGCGAGTGGAACGAATTAACCGAATTTTCTGCTATGCTAGGCGGAAGTCTTAGCGGCGAGTTTAGCCATGCAGTGCCCGTAAAAGAATACAAATTTCTGAATAAAGAAAAGGCCGGCAATTGGTGGAGCACCTCTGAGCACGACAATAATGATGCATATAGCCAGCATATTAAAGCTGGTGAAAATGATTTGAATGAAGGAGTCTCAAACAAGACTGTTGGCTATTCGGTTCGCTGCGTTCAAAGCATTCAATCTGGAGCCGGTAAAACAAACAATATAAAGCATTACAAAACGGTCAAAATAGGCAATCAGGTTTGGATGGCAGAAAATTTGAACCATAAAACCGGAAAATCCTGGTGCTTTGAAGACGATGATTTTTATTGCAGCAAATATGGACGTTTATACGACTGGAACACTGCGAAAAAAGCATGTCCGGTTGGTTGGCACTTGCCCAGCGACAGCGAATGGAACGAATTGCAAAAAACTGCAGGCACAAACGTTGCAGGCGCAATTTCTGCTTTGCAAGGCGGCTGGCGCGCCAACGATGGCGATAAAGGCCGTTGGCGCGACTTGGATAAAGGCGGCGCTTGGTGGTCAACTACATTATTTGAAACCATTGACGCTGTTCAGGCTCGGCATTTGTCATCTTCCGAAGACATAGGCGTTACCTTAAAGAATAAAGCCGATGGCCTTTCTGTTCGCTGCATTCAAGACCATCCGGTTAAAAAAATCAGCAAAATATTCATAGATCCTCGCGATAACAAACAATACGGCGTAATTAAAACTAGCAAAGCAAGTAAAGTGATGTGGATGAAAAATAATTTGAATTACAATGCAAAAGGCAGCTTTTGCTACGACAATAAGCCAGAAAATTGCGATAAGTACGGGCGCCTTTACGATTGGGATTTAGCTCAAACGGTATGTCCGGCAGGCTGGCGTTTATCCACCCATGAAGATTGGGTAGATTTGGCAGAGAGTTCAGGAGGCAATACAGCTGGCAAAAAACTTAAATCAAAACAATGGAACGGAACGGACAATTATGGTTTTTCAGCATTGCCGGGCGGTTTCACTAAATCTCAAGGTTTTGCAGAAAGCGGCGAAAAAGGATATTGGTGGACAAGCGATACCCATGGTCCTTCTGGCAAATACAATTATATGCACTCAAGCAAAGATGATGTGGTTCATTCTGCAAACACCAAGTCTATGGGTTTCTCTGTTCGCTGCGTGATGGACTGCGGATTGTTTAACTGTGTTGTGGAGTGAGGGAAAAACGTAAACCCTCAAAAGCCTCAACAGGGTCTGCGTAATTCCACACCGCCCCCAGAACAGCTGCGCCATCAAAGCCGAGTTTAGCAAGTTCATTTATATTTTCGGATTCTATTCCTCCAAGCGCATATAATTTTGTTTTGCTATTCTCTGGCGCAAAATCGCGCCACTCCGCAATGCCGGCTTGCAATTCCTTTTTTGAAAACTTGCTTTTATACCCATGTTTTGAAATGGAATCAAACACTGGTCCCAGCAAAACAATTTCCCTGCCTTTAATCTTTTTAAGCTCTTCAAAACTGTGCGCGGAACCTTGCCAGGGAATTAATTTATCGTGCCATTTATAATTTATTCCAAGCGTCCATCGCTCAACTAAGCTTTCTGGCAAATGCGGTTTGCGCACAAAAATGCTTTCAAGCCCAAGCTCAAACATCTTTTCTATAAGAATATGTTCGTCTGCAAAATTTTCTGGGGAAGTGATTAGGGATAAGCTGAACATTAATAGGGGATTCCCAGTTCAGCTTGCTGGCGAGCTATGGAATCGGCTTTTTTTTGCAAAATAGCTTCTGTTCCTTTAGCTTTCTCTATTAGAGCGCCATAAGAATCCATGGATTTTTCCAAAACCATTTTTTCATCTTTAGCCTCCTTATTTTTGCAAGAAAGCACAGCCATTATCAACACAAGCATAAAAACGTATTTAAGCATATTGAAAATATAGAAATTTTCAGGGAACCAAAGCGTGGAGGCGTCTGATTCAGACAATTAAACGCTCCCAAACCCCTCCTCAAATGCCTTCAAATTTCCCTCAAGCGTTTTTGCGGAAACGCTCTGCTTGATTGCTTCTATGAATGTTGGCTTGTCGAGTTTCAGAATGGCGCAGGCAAAGCCGAGGACGGCGATGTTGGTCATGCGGAGGTTGCCGAGGCGTGTGGCGATGT
>WRMM01000233.1 GCA_009777135.1 Candidatus Fibrimonadales bacterium | reverse complement strand
GCCATATCTCACAAAGACGGAACAGAAAAAATTGAAGAAATTAAAAAGGCATTGAAAAGCGAAAACTATCCTTTATACGCAATTCATGTTCATGCGCTAAAAGGCATGTTTGCAAATATAGGCGCAAACAAACTAGCCGAAGCGGCTTCTTTGCTGGAAACAGCGGCAAAGCAAAAAGACTCTGCTTTTCTAATTTCGCAAACCGATAATTTTTTGGCAGATTTGCAAACTCTTTTGAGCAATATAAGCAAAGCGGTGCAAGCAGGCAAAGAAAAAAATCAAAAAGATTTTGCGGATTTTGAAGCGTTGAAAGATGAATTGCAAAAACTAAAAGAAGCGATTGATGCCTTTAACCCTGCCGTTATTGACGAAGCTGCAAACAATTTGCAGCAATGGACGCAGTCAAGCGAAGCTGGCGCAAACATAGAGCGCATTTTGCGAAACGTGCTGCTGGGCGAGTATGAGGAGGCTAGGGCGGAGATTGCAAAAGCTACTCTGCATCCAAAACCACTCTGAAACCAACGCTGCTATATGTTACGCCATCTGGCCTGCCGTGGTTGCGATACGCTACTCTAAATTGCCTTTCTTCCTTGTTCCACCAAGAACCGCCTCTTAATGAGAGATTGCCATTGCGATCTTCGCGAATATCACTGCACCACTCCAAAATATTGCCACTCATATCGTATATGCCCAGTTCATTGGGCTTTTTAAGCCCAACAGGCTGTGTGCCTGAATGCAAATCTCCGCAAGACTTAAAATTTTCATCTTCAGAATCGCAAGCTTCAAAAGCCTCTTCGTTATAATTTTCAAGATTCGAAAAATACCAGCCTACTTCATCTAAAGTATTGCTTCCGCTGTAAAGATAGCCTTTGCTTTCATTGCCGCCTCTTGCTGCAAATTCCCATTCCGCTTCGGTTGGCAATCGCCCGCCTTTGCTCCTTGCCCATTCATCTGCATCTTGCCAGCTTACATTTACAACGGGATGTTTTGCTTTGCCGGCAACTTTTTTTCCGTACTGCTCGTTGGTTATGGGATATTTGCTTATCCAATAATCTTTTGTCAGAGTTACCTGTTTCTGTTCTTCATCTTCATCGCGCCCTTCTTCGCTTTCTGGGCTTCCCATTGCAAAGGTTCCGGCTTTAACAAAAACGTATTCAATTTGTGGGTTTGAATCTCCATTATCGCTCGAACAAGCAATAAGAAAAACCATAGCAATAGCAAATAAATATTTCATACTGTAAATATAACTAAAAAAAATACTCTTGTCAAGGTGTTTTTTATTCGAAAAAGTATATTTTTTATGTATATAATCTAAAAAGTATATTAATAATCATTATTTTTATGTATATAACCGAAATATTTTAAAAAAAATAGCCTTGACAAAAGCATTTTTTTTAACTAACTTTGTTACATAAAGATTTTTTTAATATAGGAGCTTTTATGAAAAAAGTTTATTGGATTGTTTTGGGCATTGCAATGGCAATGCTTTCAATCGCGACATTTGCAGACTTGCATTTTGCAAATACTTTGCTTAATCGAGAGAGCGCGTTTGGGCATTTCTTTGCGGTGGTGGCTATGGCTCCCACATGGACGCTTATACCCATATCCGCAGGTTTGATGTTCGGCGCTCTGATAGCCCAGTTCAAAGATATGGGCAAAATTTGGCGGGTGATTTGCTCGTGTTTGCTGGTGTTTGGCGTATATATGGCCATACAAAGAACAACGGGTTTCTATGGCAGTCGGCACTTGCATGGCTTGCCATTTCCTTATTTGATATACATTGTAATTACCGCCTTCTTGCTTGCGACGGTTTTGGGCGCTTATGCTTCCAAAAAATATCCGAGAGAAGTGATTATCGCTGCGCTTGTTGGGATAATCGCTGTGGCAGGCGGAAGAATGCTGCTTGATTTATTTAAAGACGTGTGGGGGAGGCAAAGATTTTGGACAATGACCGATATGGCAACGCAATTCACGGCGTGGTATGCGCCTCAATTTCCAAATGCTGCGAGAGTAAAAGAATTGGGCGATACAATAAAGTCTTTTCCATCTGGGCATAGCTTTGGTTCTATGAGCGTTCTGTGGCTGAGCATGTTTCCTGCTTTTATTGAGTTTTGCCAAGAAAAAAGAAAGGCATGGTCAAATGGCATAGCAATTTTTGCCTTGTGCTTTTGGGCGCCAGTAATGCTGTCGCGCATGGTTTTAGGCGAGCATTTTTTGTCTGATGTATCAATGAGCGCTATTATTTTTCTAGTTGCGTTTATTTTTGCGAATTGGATTATTGATAAAATATACCCGAATACGCCTGCAAGGAGTTAGGTGCCATAAGACTTGCAATCGCTTTATTAGTATTGCCTATGTGTTTTGGAAGTAAACAGCAAAGAATTTGGGGAAGGATAGTTTGGCTTAGGCTTCTTTGGCGAGGCTGAAATTTTCCAGTATAACCTCTTCCATCTTTGTTCCGTCCATTTTTTTTACTTTGAACAAGTACCCTTGAATTTCAACGCTTGTTCCAATTTGAGGAAGCGAGCCTAAAGTATGCTGTATAAGACCGGAAAGAGTTTCTATTTGCTCGTTTTTGTCTATGGTGAAATGAATTCCCAAACGGTCTTCCAAATCGGAAAGGGTAATTAGCGGGTCTAGCATATATTGCCCGGTGGGGAGCTTTACAAAACCCATGTCTTCTTCTGAATCGTCTTCGTCTTTTATTTCTCCAACTATTTCTTCCAGAATATCTTCCATGGTGGCAAGCCCTGCAGTGCCGCCATATTCGTCCACCACTATAACCAGATGATTGTTGCTTTCTCTAAGCTCATGCAAAAGAGTATCTATCTTTTTGCTTGTAGGCACAAAAATAGCTGGACGTACAAGCTTTTCCAAGTCAAAAGTTTCGTGCGGTCTTTCTGTGTACCACTCCAAAAATTCTCTGTTTGAAAGAACGCCTATTATATTGTCTATGGATCCGGAATACACAGGCAGGCGGCTGTGCCTTTCATTGTTAAGGAGTTTTATAACATCAGGCAGCGAAGTTTGAACATTAATAGCCCGCATCTCGACGCGCGGAGTCATAATTTCTCTTACCGGAGTGTCTGAAAGCACAAAGATATTTCTGATCATCTGCTTTTCTTCTTCTTCTAAAGCAGAAGGGGAGTCTTCATCGTTCATGGCTACGCGCATGGATTCCGATAAAAAGGAGAGCCTGCTGTCGTAGCCTAAAATTTTGAAAAGTCCTTTTTGCAAAAAGAGCGAGATTTTTGCGCTAGGCAAAAAAATGTATTTGAGGATTTTATAAGTTTTGACGCAAAATTTCGAAAGAGTGTCTGGAAACAGGGCAGCCAGAGTTTCCAAAATAAAGAGGTCTGCAATATATATAATAGCCGGCACAATAAGCCAAACATACCAGTGCTCGCCTGCAAATTTCCAGCCTGTAAGCGCAAATGCAGCAAAGCAAGATACGCAAACACCTTGAAAAATGATTTCTTTGAAGTCTTCGCTATTTAAAATATCTTCTATTTCTGTTTGATTAGCTTCTTCTTCCGACTGTTTCCGTAAATGAAGAGAACGAAAAACTCGGCTTATAAGCGAATAAACAAAAGCCAAAAGCAATAACAATGCTGAAACTGCTAAAATCAAAATACTGTTGTTATCCATCGAACTTGGCCTGCCAGGACTTACTAGATGCTTTTTAAGACTGGAATAAGGTTAAACATAACGGTAAATATAGAAAATTCAAAGCTACGACAGCCAGCTGCCATCTTGCTCATCAGAGCCAACGCATCTTAATTATCTGCGGCCCAGAGTGGGCGAAAGATTTTTCGCCCGCGCCGCCTCCAACTCCACAATCTTCG
>WRMM01000232.1 GCA_009777135.1 Candidatus Fibrimonadales bacterium | reverse complement strand
TGATAATTTCTCCACTGAAGCGTTCTTTTGCCTTTTGGAATTTCGCTTGCCCTAATCTGTTTATTCGAGTCATTCAGCACCTCAAGCTTTCCATCGCTATAGCCTATCCACTTATAGTCTTTGTCGTTCTCGTAATAAGAGCTTATGAGCGGAGACATTAGCACCTGCTCCTGCGCAAGCTCGGTTTGAAACTGGCGAAAATCAAATGTTATGCTTCCCGTTCCGTAGCTTATGGAAATTTTACTGTCTGGCAAAGTTTTGATGCGCAGATTTTGCTCATCTAAATACGGCAAATCATATTCGCCAAACATCACATTGTGAGTTATTTTTGCGGCATTGAATTGAATAATGCTAAAGCCTACGTCGTGCGTGGCTAGAATTTCGTGGTCTGATATTTGAACTATGTTCTGAATAGAAGAACTTGGAAGCCCTACGGCTTCCGTAATCCAAGAAAGCTGTTTTGTTTGCGTGTCAAAAATCGCAATTCCGGGAAATAAATCTCCGCGAATACCCATTGCAATCTTATCGCCTGCCGCCAAAATGGAAAGCCCGGAGCTTGCAACCTGATTAACCCATATATTTTGCCAAGGGAAATATCTGAGACGCGAGACTCTGTTTGGAAACAGCTCAGACAAGCAAAAACGAAACAGCAAATATTTTTCTTTGTCAGTTGGATTTTTAATTGCGAACAAGTTGTGTATTTGCGGGTTAAGCCAGCCCTCCCAATTTTCCCAGTAATTGAGAACAGAGTTAAGGGCTCTGTTGTTTGGCGTTAAAATCCAATTGAGCTGCCTTATAATTTCTTCTGACTGAAAAAATCTTATGCCGGTTAGCGAAGCGATTGTTGGCGCAGCGCTGTCTCCTGGCAATGCCGGTTCTTCATTTAATTTTTCGGCAAGCCATGCAAAATGCTCAGGCAAAATATCGCCAGAAACATAGAATTTAAAATGGTCAAATTCTTCATAATTATTTCTGAAAAATTTCCAGTCGTATGCTTCTTTTTCTTTTTTGCTTTTCAAATCTATTTCTACCAAACCCCTGTTTGCGCTAAATGCCCAAAGGCTTGAACCGCTTTGCGCATAAGCTGTTGCAGAAGATTTTATATCCGCTATTTTTTCTGCATTGTAATTTGAATGGCTGGGAAATTCATACACGCGTCCCAGAAATGTGGCGGCAATTTCGGGCTGGTTATTTTCTTGCGGAACAAAAAATGTAACGTTGTCATTTCTCTTTTGCGGAAAAAAAACGGACAGGTTAATATCTTCCGCATTTAAAATAGAAAGCCATATTATAAATAAAACAGGCAATGCGCTTATTGAGGCGAGAATCCATGCAGCTGCTATCTTTTTCCGTTTGTGATTGCGCATCAGCTTCCTCTCATCTTTTTATAATAGTATAAAACAAAAATTCCCACAAACAGCATAAGCATTGTTGATAGGCTTGCGCCAATTCCCAAATTCCAGTACTGGAATGATGTGCGGAATATGTAAGGGATTATCATATCTGCACCCTTGCTCGGAATAATGGTTCCATTGCCGAACATCATTACAACTATGTTGAAGTTATAAATATTTGTTATAAAGTTTTGAACAAGCACCGCTATAAAAACCGGCTTTAGCATTGGCAAAGTTATATATAGAAACTTATTAGTTTTGTTTGCCCCATCCAAAGTGGCAGATTCATATACATTGCTTTGGATTGAATTAAGCCCCGCCAAAAATAAAAGCATTGAATATGGCCAGTAATGCCATATAGCGGGAATGGCTACAACCAGCACGGAATATTCGCTATCCAGCCACCTTGGGATTATCAGCTGCCCAAGTTCGTTATAATTCCATTGCAAACCGAACCACTTTGAATATACATGAAAATCAAGAATATCAAATAGTAAAAAATTTATAAAACTGTTGTCTTGCTGAAAAACGTAACCAAAAAGAATTCCAACCACGTAGCTTGGAATAGACCATGAAATCATTATCAAGGCAATAACAACCGCTCTGCCTTTGAATGGCTCTCTCAGGCAAATGGCTGCGAGCAATCCTATAACGGTTACGCTCAGCGTAGTTACAAGAGTGTATATTATGGAATTTCTAACAGCATTTATAAAACCGTCTTGCATAATGGCGGCAACATAATTTTCAAAAGCTAGATATGAATCAAACCACTGCTCTGGGTTGCTTCCTATATCAAATGCGCTAATCAATACATTGAATAAAACCGGCAAAACCAAAAAAAACAAAAGGAGAATGCTTGTTGGCAATGCGAAAAATAACGCTATTCGATTATTCTGCTGTTTCATTGAATTCTCTCTCGCCTTCTTTGAGCATCTCTGTTTATAATATTGTTTATTTCCGTATCAGCAGCTCGAAGCTCCCTGTCTATTTCGCTTTTGGGCCATTGCTTTCCTTCTGAGCCTGCTATTATGTTAAATATATTGTTGAATCTTTTTGCCAAAACATCTGTTTCTATTGCGCTCCAAAAAGAAACCGCAGGGTAGCTCACACCGCTTTCAACTATTTTTTGAAATACTTTGCGATTTTTATTTTCCGAGAAATATGGCAAATCATATGTTTCAGTAAGCGAGGGCAAAAAGCCCGATATTCTAGAAAATTGAAATTGAACATCGCTTTGGGTGGTTAAATATCTCAACAGAGCAAGAGATTCTCTTTTAACATGGGTTGAACTAAAGACTCCTAAATTTGAACCCCCCAAAAAATATTTTCCTGCTCTGCCTCTTTTGGCTGTGGGAGGAATCATGCAGCCATATTTCAGCATTGCTACGGCATTTGAATTTGCTTGCAAAAAATTATGATTGTCAAGGTACATGGATTTTGATGTTGTTTCGCCTATAAAAGCGGTTCTTCCTTGGTCAAAATCGCTGCTTACGCCCGCTGTTGTTTTATCCAGATTTGAATAATCATTGTATCCGTTCCTCACAAAGTCCAAATAAAAATAAATGCCGTCAAGAGTTTTTTGGTCAAGCAAATTGCTTTTTGATAAGTCTTCGGTTAAAAATGAGCCGTCTGCGCTGAAAATCCACGAGGCCACATTATGCACAATGTTCCAGTCATTTTTAGCAGGATATGCCATGGGATTAACTACCTTGCCGTTTATTGATATTCTTGCTCTCCTTATCTTTTGCAAGGCATCTACAAAAGTTTCTCTTGAGTTTACGGTATTTGGGTCTATTTTGAGAGAATCCAAAACATCTTGGCGATAGTAAAACGGGCGCACGTCCAAAAACCATGGAAGCGATGTGACATGCTCGGAATTTCGAGGTTTCATGGTTTCTCTTGCGCCTTTTATAAATAAACTTGAATCTCCCCAAATATTGGCTACGGAATCCAAAGGCATAAGCGCGCCTATGTCTGTAAGCGATGCAGCCCATGTAGATGGAACCTGTATCACGTCTGGGCCTTTGCGAGTTGCAGCCGCCAGCACTATTTTTGAAAAACCATTGCTCCAGTCCAAAACGGTTACTTCAACTTTAAGCCCCGGGTTCTCAACATGAAAACCCTTTAAGATTTTATTCATGTCTTCCAAGGGGCTGGGGCTATTATTGAAAATCCACAAATGTATTATTTTTTCTGAGGAAGTTTCTTCCTTGCAGGAACCAAGAAAAAACAATGGCAAAAGCAAGAGAAGAGGTAAAAATCTGCTCATATCACAAATTTTCCGTCTGCAAACAAGTGAATTCCGCTCTCTACGAATTCAATATACACCGTTTCTCCAAGCTCATAGCTTTCGCGCAGCGGCACTTCAACGGCCAGAGTTTGCTGCTCATGCGAAACATATATAATGGATTGCGAACCAGCATATTCCTGCATTTCAACAATCATGGGAATGGTGT
>WRMM01000231.1 GCA_009777135.1 Candidatus Fibrimonadales bacterium | reverse complement strand
CCAGTCTTTATCCAAATCTTCGTCTATTGTTTGGCATATTCTAGAAACTAGGTAAGGGTAGCCATTGGTGTAGGCTCTGATTTCTTTTGATATTGCTTCTATATCCATTCCTGTCTTGTGCTCTTTTTCGTATTCCAAGAGCATTGTGGATATTTCAGGAGCGGAAAAAGACATGTTAACTTTGAAATCAACGGCTATGTTCCAGGGAGAGTTTATCCTCTTTTCCCCATCTTGCAATTGATGAGTGCCGGCTTGAACCATCTTGAGTTTTAAATTCTTTATGTCATATACTCCTGCTAGAATCACGCCTTGGAAAGTTGCGCAGCTTTCATTGCTTCTTTCCAAATATTTGTCTCTTAGCATTCCTATGAAACGCAAAAAAACCAAGTTGTTGGATGTTTTGTCCGTTTCGTCTATGATTAGAACAATTTTCTTATCTTTGCAAACTTCGGTTAAGAATACATCTAATGCTTTGAATATTTTTACGCCGTTGTTTATCCAAGTTTTTGCGTATTCGGGGTTTGTTCTGTTTATAGCTCTTGATATTTGTTCAAGCAAATTTTGGCAAAAATTTTCTTCGCTCTCAAACGGAGTATCGCCAACGCCCTCAAAACTGATGCGGGCTACTGTATAGCCTTTTTCCAGCAGAACTTTTTCCAGTTGCCTT
Source organism: Candidatus Fibrimonadales bacterium (assembly GCA_009777135.1). Classification (GTDB taxonomy): domain Bacteria; phylum Fibrobacterota; class Fibrobacteria; order Fibrobacterales; family Fibrobacteraceae; genus Fibrimonas. The sequence continues at coordinate 3,233 of WRMM01000231.1, read as the reverse complement.
ATGGTAGTTGTTTTCCCGTACTGCCTTGCTCTGTTTATCGTGAAATACCGCCCTTTTTCCACCATGGCTACAATTTGATTGACTTTGTCTGTGATGTCAACCATATAATGCTCACTGGGAAGGCAGATTCCTGTTACGTTAAATTCACGCATTAGGGGAAAGATAGTAAAGTAAAATGCTGATTAACTTCGCAGTTATCATGCTCCGGCATGGAATAATATCCATTGCCGCTAGGTTTAGCAAAAAGTGGCACGGATTTTTTTGCCGTTTTTTCCGTCTAAGGGATGCAGGAGACATAAAAAACTTGCCAAAGTCGATAAATAGCCCAATCGCAGTTTTTAACAGCACGAGACAAGATGGGGCAAAAATAATACTTACCGAATTGCAGCGTAATGGTTATAATTTTGTTGTAGTTATAAACGCCCATATAAACCCTTTGTGCAGAAAAATCAATATCAGCGTAAACGACATAAAGAGCTTGTACCCTAAGGATAATATTACGGATTTGATTAATTGGTTTAAAAGCGGGAATAAGCTTATTGCATGGATAGATAAAGAAAAAGCCTTGAGTTTTATTTCAACCCAATCGACCAATCTGATTGGAGGCGGAAATAAAACTCAAGACTCTATCTGTAATATAGTAAAAAATTTCGCAAATGTTAAATAAAAAATGAAAAATCATGCTCCGGCATGGAATAATATTCATTGCTGTTAGATTTTACAAAAAGTAGCATGGACTTTTTGCAAAAAAAGCGTTTAAAGAAGCCTATCTACAGACGCTTTCCGTTGCCTACAAAATAATTACAATGAAAACCTGCCTTTTTGAGCCAAAATCGCTGAAAGTGTCAACACTTGTTTGCAAAATTGCATATTTTTGAATTTTCCGTCTGATTTTACCCCCTTTTTTCCGTCTAAGGTAATGAAAACAGAAAATATGGAGGTTTTCATGAATGATATTATTCAAAGCAATCAAGTGGAAAACTTGATTATCACAATTCGCAACGAACGGGTTCTTTTGGATAGCGATGTAGCTATGCTATATGGCGTTGAGACAAAGGAAATAAATCAAGCAGTTAGAAATAACGCTGATAAATTTCCTGAAGGTTACATTCTAATGGTAGATTTTGATGAATTAAAATCTTTAAGGTCAAAATTTTTGACCTTAAAGAATGGCAGAGGAGAACATACAAAGTATCCGCCCAAAGCCTTCACCGAAAAAGGCCTTTATATGCTCGCTACAATCCTAAAAAGCCCCAAGGCAACTCAGACAACAATTGCAATAGTAGAAACTTTTGCTAAAATGAAGGAATTGTCTCGATGCGTTGGTGAATTAGCCAAGAAGCCAGCAAAAGAAAAGCAGAATACCTTGATGCAAAAAAGCGGAGAGATAATCTCCGATATTTTAGGCAACGGTTTGGCCATTTCCGGCACCGAAAGCGATATTGAAATAAATTTTGCGTTGGTGAAGTTCAAGCATAAGGTGCATAGGAAGCGATCCTAGCTCGTGCGTTTGCAAAAAAAAATAGGAGCTGGAATTTCTTCCAGCTCCTATTTCCCGCAAGGGAGCAATGCGCGCCTTGCCCCCTACAAGGAATTTGTTTATCCAAGCAACCCGAGCACCGATTGCGGCAGAGAGTTGGCTTGCGCCAACATACTCGTTGCGCTCTGCACCATAATCTGGTTCCTGGTGAAGTTGGTGGTTTCCTTCGCAAAGTCCGTGTCTCGTATTCGGCTTTCCGCGTCTTGGGTGTTGTATTCCATGTTGGCAATGTTATTAACCGTGTATTCAAGGCGGTTAATAAAGGTACCGATGGAAGCGCGAGCACCGCTGATGGACTTGATAACTTTGTCTATGTTATCCATAGTAGCCGTTGCGAGGGTTTGCGAGGTTACTTTTATGCCGCTGCTAGTACCGCCAAAGTTTACACTGCCGATGGTTATGCTTTTGCCATCGCCTGATAACACTCCTATAGCGCTATAACTTACCAAAACGGAATTGGATTGTGCGCCGCCGAGATTGGTTTTGTAGTTGGCACCAACGTGCAATGTCCAAGACATAGGATTGCTTGATGCATCTCCTCTCTTCACGCCAAAGCTGTTGTCGGCACTTGCTTTATTACCTCCGCTACCAACGGTACCAACCAGCAAGTTCTTGCCGTTGTAGTCCGTGGAAGCAGCGATTCTTGCTATTTCTTGGGAGAGCTGCTGTACTTCATCGTCCAGATACTTGCGGTCTGTGCTTGTCAGCGTATCGTTAGAAGCCTGAGTAGCCAACTCGCGTTGCCTCTGCAGGAGGTTTGTGATTTCTGCCAAGCCGCCTTCAGCAATCTGCAGGGCGGCTATGCCGTCCAGAGAGTTCTGCTTGGCTTTGCCTAGGCCGCGGATTTGGGTTCTCATTTGCTCAGACATAGCCAAGCCAGCCGCGTCGTCTTGGGCGCGGTTGATTCTAAGGCCTGTCGAGAGTTTTTCAAGTGACTTGCTCATTGCGCTGTTGTTTTGGAACAAAGCGTGTTGTGTCACCATTGCGCGAACGTTATGATTGATTTGCATGATTTTGACCTCCGTGTAGGGTTTAACCTTTGACATCCTTGTCTCAGGTGCCAAACCCTTTTCTAACACTCGTCAGCAACCCGGGTTTTGGCATTGGTTCTTTCTGTTAATGGTTATAGGATGTTTTTAATACAAACTTTAGCGTTTTTTTGAAATTATTGCAATTTATGCCCCGTTGTGCAATTATGGGGTCTATATATGGGGTATGTGAGGCGGTGGGACGCTAGAATTTGGTGCAAATGCATAAAAAAAATATCAAAATTGCGCATTTTTAAAAACCCCAATCCCAACCCACAAACGCCGCCCAATCCACAATTTGGCAACGCAATTACCACGAACATATAATTCGCAACGAAACAGAATACGCAAGAATTGCAAAATATATTCGCAATAATCCAATTTTATGGAAAAAAGACTGTTTTAATAATTGAGATAAGGAGAAATTAAGGTAAATATAGGCTGTTTTTTTGTCCCTCTATTTTGTGCTCCCGAAATTATCTCGGGAATGCGTAAACATTTTGCAAAAACACGCCCTTTTATACCCCATACCCCAAACCCCATACCCAAAGCGACTTAATCAGCGATTACTATAGTAAGCACTGATCAACTCAATGCTTGGGTATGGGGAATGGATATTGACTTTTGCGTTTTTCAATGAGCAGATTTATATCATCTGCAATCGC
>WRMM01000230.1 GCA_009777135.1 Candidatus Fibrimonadales bacterium | reverse complement strand
TTCCATGCTTTCGCCAACGGTAAGCGTTACTTCATCATGGTCGAGCCTAACGCCGGTTACGCGACTTTCCTTTATGCAGGCAGCCCGCCGAAAAAAAAACACAAAAAAACAAAAAAAAAAATATTTTTTTTTTTTTTTTTTTTTTTTTTTTTTTCGCCCCCCCCCCCCCTTTTTTTTAAAATTGCCATGCAGCAAATGCCGGGCTATGCTGTCTAGCTTTTCTGAAATTTGCAGCGGCCATTTTTTCTGTTTCAGTTCGTTCAAAGCAGCTTTGGCAGATTTCTTGTCAAATTTTTCGCAGGCAGTTTGAATAACAAGCAATTTTTCCTGCAAATATGCAAGGTCTTTTTCTGTTAAATCTATTGCTTTGTCATTGGTTTGCGGGCTAATTCTTGCGATTAATGTTTGCAATTTTTCTAGAAAAGCCGACGTTTCAGATTGTATTGCCGCAATATTTTGGTCTCGGCCTGCGGTTTCTAGTTTCAATGCTTCATTAGAAAGCTCGCTTTCGCCAATGTTTGCAAGAGCGCTTTTTATTCCGTGAATAGTTGTGGTGTATAACTTTGCGTCTTTGTCATTGTCAAAATTTTTTGCGTTCAGTTCTTCCAGCATGGCAATGCAATTTTTTGCGTCTTCTAAGAAGATATTTATTATCTCCGCATTTACTGCGTTTGTTGCATTTGTTGCATTTACTGAGGCGGCATGTTTGTCACGCACCATTTCATTTAGCAAGGCGTTCAGTTCGCGCGAATCAACGGGTTTGGAAATATAACCATCAAAGCCCTTTGAAAGAAACATTTCCGATTGCCCCGCAAGGGCGTTCGCTGTTAACGCAACAATGGGCTTTTTGTAACCCATATCACGCAATGCATTCATGGCTTCTATGCCGTCCATTTGGGGCATCATGTGGTCCATAAATATAATATCGTAGGATTTTCCTTGCTTTATTTTATCAATAGCTTCGAATCCGCTGCCAGCGGTATCAACTTGCAAGCCATAAGGCTGCAGCATTCCTTTGGCAACGTATAAATTAGATGCTACGTCATCTACAATAAGCACTCGGCCATAAGGCATGTGCTCCCGCAAAAATTGCGCTTTCTTTTTTATGCGCGATATGTTGAATGTGGGGTTGCGCAATTTGCCAATAAGCTCTGCGCCGCAAATATTTGCGCCAATGCTTTTTTGCGGAATGCGCACGGTGAATTTTGAGCCTTTGCCCAGTTCGCTTTCCACAAGAATTTCTCCGTTCATCATATCAATAAGGCGTTTGGTAATGCTCATTCCAAGGCCAGTGCCGACTACGGCGCGGTTGACGTTGATATTGAAGCGCGTGTACTCGTCAAAGAGCTTTGATATTTGTTCGGTTGTCATACCCTGCCCTGTGTCGCTCACGCTGAAAACAAACGTAACATCGTCCGCCGCTCCGTTGTCTTCTTTCTCAAACCCAACCAACAGCTTAACTGACCCCTCGTTTGTATATTTATGCGCGTTTGAAAGTATGTTGTTCAAAATTTGCTTTATGCGAAATTCATCGCCAAACAGAGTTAAAGGCATGTTAGCGTCTATTTCAACAGAAAACTCAATAGGCTTGCTTTCGTAACGCACACGGTTTATTTGAACAACGTCGTTTATCAGGCTGGGAACGTCGTACTCGGTCGAAGTTATTTCTAATTTCCCCGCCTCGATTTTTGAAAAGTCGAGAATGTCGTTAATAATGTTGAGCAACAGGTTTCCTGACTCACAGATTCTGTCAAACGCTTCTTCAGTATCAGGAGACAAGGCGTTCTTTTGCATTTCTATCTCGGCTGTTCCCAATATAGCGTTCATAGGGGTTCTTATTTCGTGGCTCATGTTGGCGAGGAAAATGCTTTTTGCCCTATTCGCGGTTTCCGCTCTGTACAGCGCATCCTTAATTTCTTCTTTCAAACGTGTCTGTTCGCGCATATCGTAAATATAACCAAGCCCAACGAACTTGTTTCCCTGCTTTACGCGGGTCATCGTAAGCTCGACCGGCAGACGCTCACCGCCGGGCGTTTGATGAATCCATTCAGTTATAATTACTTCACCGTCCATTACTTGTTTTATAAGAGTCATAGCTTTATCGCTCGACTTTAACCCATCGGGCTGATATTCGGGCGAGTGCGCTGCGCTGCCGAAATGCTCGCAGTAAACCTCACGGCTGACACCATACATTTGCAGGACATTTTCGTTGCAGTCAATGAACTTGAAGTTTTCATCAAATATGGTAAGCCCAACGGGTGCGTTGCTGAACATAATCCTGTTCAGTTCGTTCTTTTCGGCTATTTCAAACTCAGCTTCTTTAAGCGCGGTTACATCCTCGGTAGCGCCGGCTGTCCTTAGCGGATTGCCCTCAGCGTCCCGGATACAACTCCCGAAGGAGCGGAACCAACGGTATGTCCCGTTTTTCATCTTCATTCGGTTATATACATTATAGGGTGTTTTGCCTGATTTATCTTGCAAAAACGCATTCATCATGTCAATGGTGTGCTGCAAGTCATCGGGGTGTATTCTGTTAAGCCATGAACTTGTTCTGTTGGGGAAGTCGTTTTCATCGGTAAAGCCAAGCAGCTTGCGAAACTCGTCAGACCACCAAAGGTGGGTGTCGCCGTCATCATACGTTTTTTGTCCGTCAATGAGCCTGTCCCACAACCCGACATTCATGCCTTTTATCAGCATATTCATCACCAGATTCTTATCGACGAGGGCTTCCTGTGCCTGCCTTAAATCGGTGATGAGCAGGGTCCAAAATACGGGAACAAATACTGCAACAATGCCCCCTATCAACATTGCTTCCGTTATGCTTTTGTGATAGCTAAAATAGGAGGCTAGCATAAAAGCTATCATCAGCATAAGAGCAAGCAGAATACTGGCTGCGGTCAATTTGGTTTTAAGGTTTATGCGGAATTTGCGTTTTTTCATTTTTTAGCTACCTCTGACCTTTGCAAACTGGTCGCTCACTTTAAGAAAAACATCAACAATGCTTGGGTCAAATTGCTTACCTTTGCTCTCTATGATAATTTTAGTAGCTTTCTCGTGCGTGAAAGCCGGTTTATAGGGGCGTTCAGATACAAGTGCGTCATAAACATCCACAAGAGCCATAACGCGCCCTTGAAGTGGGATATCTTCGCCGGCAAGCTGTTGGGGGTAGCCTGTGCCATCCCAGTATTCGTGGTGGTAGCCCACAAGCAATTTTGCATTTTGCAACAAATCATCGTTGCCGGCTTCTTCAAGAATGTTATCAATAATCGCCTCGCCTTTGGCGGCGTGAGTTTTCATAATTTCAAATTCTTCTTTGGTAAGGCATTCGGTTTTATTCAAAATTAAATCTGGAACAGCAATTTTGCCAATGTCGTGCAAGCGCGTTGCAGAAATCACTATTTCTAAATCCCAATTGCTTATTTCATTGAAATATACTTTGTGCTCAAACATTGCATTTAAGAATATTCTCATGTATTTTGCTGTGTTCTCAATGTGTTTGCCCGTGAGAATATCGCGGCTTTCCACCATGTTTGCCAAAGTAGATACAATGCTGTTTTTCACCCTTTGGAGTTTTTCTGTTCGCTCTTGAATTATCTCTTCAATGTTCAGGTGCGTTTTTATGCGGTTGAGCAAAACCGGTTTGGAAAAAGGCTTGGTTACAAAATCAATCACGCCCATTTCAAAACCGCGAACCTCGGTTTGGCTATCTCTTCTGCCTGTTAAGAATATAACGGGAATGTTTGCATATTGCTTGCTTGTTTTCAATTGTTCCAAAGCTTTGAACCCGTCTGTTCCCGGCATTTCAATATCCAGCAAAATAAGATGTGGTGCAACATGTTCCAAAAGCTCAAACATGCCTGTAACCGAAGTCAGGGTAAATACATTATAATGCTCTTGCAGAGCCTCTTCTACCGTCAATAAGTTC
>WRMM01000229.1 GCA_009777135.1 Candidatus Fibrimonadales bacterium | reverse complement strand
TTACTAAAAAAAAAAACTTGCTGATGCAACTTTTTCTATCTTCCCATAATGCTCCGCTTGGAAATACATCCTCAAACGCCTCAGGCTAGGCACGTCAAAACCATAGCAAATATGCTGCGGAAAGATGCCCTGCTGCTTTATCCAACGGATTCTGGCTATGCGGTTGCCTGCTCCGCTGCAAGCCCAAAAGCGATAAACAAACTCTACGCGCTGAAAAAGCCTGTGAAAAAAGCGTTTATGTCCATACTTTTGCCGGATATTTCAAAAGCGGCAGGCTATGCAAGAATCAATAATTTTGCATTTCAAATTTTAAAAGCCCATACACCTGGTCCATACACTTTTATTCTGCCAGCAGACCCGCATATAGCAAGAAAACTGGATGTTAACCGCTTGGAAATTGGCGTTAGAATTTCTCCCGGCGTTTTTATCAAAGCCCTTTTTGAAAATTTTGAATGCCCCCTGCTAAGCACCGCAGCAAAAATAGAAGAAAGCCAAGCATTCACAAAGCCCGAAGAACTAACTCCCGTATTCCAAAATAAGGTAGATATATTCGCCGATATGGGCGAGATTCCTATTTCACCGACAAACATAATAAGACTTGTGGACAATGAAATAGAAGTGATTAGAGGCGAGTTTAATTTGGCAAAGACAACGCCGCTCGCCTCAGCCTGTCATTAACCGCATTGCCCAAACCAACGGGCGGTAGCAGCATTGCAAAAATTCTGCTGAGTTTGCAGGAATCAAGTTCATGCAACATGCCATACAAATTAGCGGCAGCTTCCGTTGCGCAAGCTTTCTCTGACAAATTCAAAACCTTTGCAAACACCCGCAAATTCCTTGGCAATTCCCCAAAAGCCAGCAATCCGCAATTCTCAGAAACTTCGCTCGGCAACCCAAGAAACAACGGCGTGCTAGGGCAGTAATGCTTATTCAGCAAACCTGGCGAAGGGAGTGAAGAGTTGAGAGTTGAGAGTTGAGAGTTGAGAGTTATTCTCCGTATCTCATATCCCATGCCCAAGCACTCTGCTATCATTTCCCCAGTAACCGCTCCAGGCCTGTACACCACAGGAATCCCATTTTCAAATCCAACAACGGTGCTTTCTACTCCCACTTCGCAGGCTCCGCCATCAACAATGCCGTCTATTCTGCTGCCCAATTGTTCAGCAACGTGGCTTGCGTTTGTTGGGCTTAAACGCTGAAACATGTTTGCGCTTGGGGCTGCAAGCGGAACTCCAGCTAGCTTTATTATATCTCTTGCGATTTGTTTTTTTGGCATTCTAACAGCGATGGTTGAAAGCCCTCCAGTGATTAAATTTGAAACGCTTGTTTTTTTTGGCAAAACCAAAGTCAAAGGACCAGGCCAAAATTTTTCAGCCAGCAGCTTTGCATTTTCTGGAATTTCTTCCGCAAGGGTTTCAAGCTCATTAAACTCCGCTATATGCACAATCAGCGGGTCAAAATACGGCCGTTCCTTTGCCGCAAAAATCCTGGCAACGGCATTCTCGTCAAAAGCATTGCCCGCAAGCCCATAAACGGTCTCAGTGGGAATAGCAACTATCCCGCCTTCTTTCAAAACTTCCGCCGCTTTTTCTATTGAGAGAAACACAGCTAGAACGTAGCAAATTTTTTACCTGCATTTCCGTCGCCCTAAAACCTTGCGTAGCGCAAGTTTGCCCTTATGAAACAATTTTCCTATGCGCATTGGTGTGATAGATAAATTTTATATATTACTAAAATGGCGGAAAACCATATCATAAAACTATATCACGGAAGCAATCAAGCGGTTGAATATCCCCAATTGCTGAAACCCACGCACCCAATGGATTTTGGAGCAGGGTTTTACACAACTACCAATTATCAGCAAGCCGTTGATTTTGCAAAAAAGGTTACAATTAGGCGTAAAATAGGAAAGCCAACAGTAACGGCTTATGAAGCAGAAGAAAATATCCTGCGTTCCAAATATAAAGTGTTGGAATTTCACTTGGCAGACAAAGCTTGGCTGAATTTTGTAACCGCAAATAGGCAAATTCTTAATCCCGAAATTGATGCGGAAATAGTTATTGGGGCAGTTGCAAATGATGATGTAATTGAAGTTGTAAGGCTTTACGAAAATGGAATATATACCGTTGAAGAAACTTTGAGGCGGCTTAAAATAAAAACGCTTTATAATCAATATGTGTTTAGAACGCAAGAGGCAATCAACGAATTGACAACAAAAGAGGCAACAAATGTCCAAGGCAATGTTTAGTTCAATAATTTGGACAACAAATGTGCAAATAATCTCAATGATTATGGCGAATTATCGTTTGTCTTTTATGGAAGCGTATGAAATATGGATAAACTCAAAAACATACGCAACGCTTGAAGAACAATCAAATGAAATATGGCAATTCAGCAATCTGTGTTTATATATGTTATTTGACGAAGAACAAAAAACAGGTGTTTTTGAAATTCCTACGGCAATATCATGAATAATAAACTGACCCCGAAAGAACGCTTTACTGTATTTATTGCCGAAGAGTATCGAAACTTCAGCCATCTATCCGGCGCGGAGGTTAGCAAACTATTCAAACTCGCAGGCATATTCGATTTCATTAACGAAACCTACGAAGCATTGCATACGGAAGATTTAAAATTCGTTCTATTTCAAATAGATGAAATCATACAAAAAAACACCGCAAATATCATAAAAAAGTGACAAAAAAGAAAAAAATTACCCAAAAACCGCATTTTTGCAAAAATCATTATATATTTATTTCATGATGAAAAAATTATTCAAAATCGGGTTCATTTTCCTCATAGGAACCATTGGGATTTGAACGGTATTTGGGAGATGACCGCTGGCAATTTGCCTAAATTGCGAGGCGTAGAGGGGCAATAATTTTCTATATTCCATGCATGAAAAAGAAATCTAGCCTGCCCACGATACGTTCCTCTGCCGCAGAGTACTTAACCTTTGTCGCCGCAACAGGCGATGCTCCCCAAAGCATTGAAATGCGTTACGAAGATGAAAATATATGGCTCACGCAAAAAATGCTTGCTGAACTTTATGGAGTTTCCATTCCTGCAATAAATCAGCATTTAAAAACCTTATTTGAAGACGGCGAATTAAACGATTCAGTTATTAAGAAATACTTAATAACTGCCTCCGATGGGAAATCATACTTGACAAATCATTACAATCTACAAACAATTATAGCCATAGGTTTTAAAGTAGAAAACGAGCGGGCTGTGCAGTTTAGAAAATGGGCAAACCAGATTGTGAGAGAATACACAATTCAAGGCTGGACAATGGATGTGGACAGGCTGAAAAATAGCGGGTCTATTTTGACAAAAGAATATTTTGAGAAGCAACTTGAAAAAATAAGAGAAATTCGCCTTTCAGAGAGAAAGTTTTACCAAAAAATTACAGATATTTATGCGACATCGCTTGACTACGACAACACAGCAATCGCAACAAAACGATTTTTCGCGGCAATTCAAAATAAACTTCATTATGCAATTCACGGCAATACCGCCGCCGAAATCATTGTTAAAAGAGCGAGCCACAAAAAGAAAAACATGGGATTAACAAATTGGGAAGGTTCGCCAGATAGCAAAATTCATAGATACGATGTTTCTATAGCGAAAAAGTTAGACAAAGGACTGATTTCGCGGCAAGATGTAATTAACGCAGTAAAATTTCCGCCGCAAGTACATATAAATGGCGAAGGCTTTAGCATGGTGCCTAATATGAACGGCTTGGAAAAAGCAATGAAAGCATAGAACTCACTTATGCTATTGACCTTTTTAAACTGCTTTGGGGCAAGGAAAAAGCAAGCAGCTTGATTTTGACCGATTAAATCATACAAAAAAACGCTAAAGTTTTTAATTTTTATTCCGATTAAAGATATATGATAATAACAAGTATTTCTGGAACAAATTCTAATATAGGTTCAGTAAATGCAACG
>WRMM01000228.1 GCA_009777135.1 Candidatus Fibrimonadales bacterium | reverse complement strand
ATTTACAATGCTAGTAGTACTGATATTGCTTGGTACAGAGAATTAGATGGTTTTTTGGGGATAGTAGTTAGAAAAGGTTTCGACCATAAAAGCTATCTTAGTGTTCGTTGCATAAAAGATTGAAAAACAGCACCATGGTGGTGCGATCTTGTCAAATTCCGTATTCCCAAGAATTTGGCAGGTAAACAAAAGCGGGAAAGGAGAACATAAAATGAAAACACAAGTGCTTGCAAAGACAAAGAAGGTGAAAAAGTATTCGCCGTTAAAAGAATATTTGAAATCACTTGGTAAAAATCGAATAATATTGTCGTTTGAAGAAATAGAAACAATATTAAAAGATAATTTGCCAAACTCCGCTCGCAAATACAAAGCTTTTTGGGGAAACAATAGAAATAATGGTAAGGCTTATGATCATTCAAATTCATGGCTTGAAGCTGGTTTGGAAATTGAAAAAAAAGATTTAGAAAATGGTTTAATTACTTTTCAGAAAAGAAAAATGCGACCAGCTTAATTGTGGCGATAGTGTCTTTCACAATTAGCATTGACCATTGCTCTATACTTACTTTTCCCCATCAGTTCTTCAATAACATTATATTCCAGCGTTTATATATCGGCATCTTTAGAGAAAACTTTATTTTGGGATCGCCTTTTTGTATTAACATGGGAAGAATAGGTGAATTATTAAAATCAACTATAGCTATGGCCAATTTTCGGCACAATTTTTGCATACACAATTTAAACAGCTCAAAAACGAGGTTCTTATGAATGTATCAGGCAATTCTAGCGTTGCAAACAATTACAGCAGTTACACTGCAAAAAATACATCACAAGCTAGCAACAAGCCTTTTGCAATTCCTGCCCAAGAACTAAAACTAAACGGACCGCTTACTTTTATTGGCAATAACCCATTTACCGACCCATTTGACCCATTCAAAGAAATCGCTCAAACAGGCAGTTTTAAGATACCTGAGCATATACAAACCAAAACCACGCCAACAAGAAGCGATGAGGAAATTTTAAAAGATATGATAGAGTTAGCAAAAAAACACGCGCAGCAAGGAACTTTGCATGGCAGCAGAGATCAAGAGTATGCAAAATTAATTGACGAATATGTATCTTCCGTTTCGCCTGATAGAGAAGGCGTTTTAAAAAACGCAGTAAATGAAATATACGAAAGATTAAACCCACGGGCACAAGATGATTATTGCATGAGCAGTATATATCAGCAAGTTGCTTCGCAAAGGGATGGCGAAAAAGAGAAGGAAGAAGAAGAGCCTATAGATTATTTCATTGAGCTGCTTAAAAATAAGGGCAAGGTAAAAAACGGCAGCGGAACAATAAGCTCCGTAACAAAAAACGGCGATTATGCTACCGTTGAAATAGACCACGGCAAAGGAATGAAAACGTTTTTGCACTATGCCCACGGCAAATTCTCAAGCATGCAAATAAGCGGCAATAATTATTTTGTTCAAGTCTCAGATAAAAGCCAAATTGCTAACGGAAAAGTTGACAACGCAAAAATTTACGATGACAATGGCGAATGGATTGCATCTTATGATCACAACAGCGGCTTACGCCAAAAATACACAGAAGCAGAAGGGGCACGGGTTCAGGAATTGCTTGACACATACAACGCTGCGTATGAAATGCAAAGAAGCGTATGAAAATTACGCCAATACATTATACATGCTATAATAGCCAGAGTATGCACTGGGATTGTATGCTGCCAATAATTTATATGGATTGTTGTCAGACCCAGATTTTGAAGAATTTGTATATGGAATCGGGCCATGCTCGGCTTCATATTCTCTTAAAGTATTCGTATAAATCTCATTAAATTTAGATACTCTTGCCATTTCCTCTTTCGTAAGGTTTTCGCTATTCCAAACGCCATTATTATCGCGCGTCATCAGCTTTTGATTAAAACTTCCGTAAATAACATCGCCCTTTCCGTTAAAATTTTCATAAGCAGCTTTGCGGTCAGGCGATACAACGGATATGTACTTTGTCAATAGCTTTGACCTATCCATTTCCCCTGCCAATATTCCTTTCCCTGCGTTGCCCATTTTCATTCCTCTTTCCGCATCTGCTAGTGCTAACGTGCGAATAGCTTCTTCAAATTCTTCCTCAGACATTGCAATGTTTTTACTTGGAATACGGTTCCAATCGGGTTTGAGCTGTGCAGCTTTAATAACTGGCATACTTTGAATAAAGTCATTTTCTATTGACTTGCTTTTGCTTTTCTTGGATTTATCACGCTTTTGCCAAAGCTCATCCATCATAGCCAAAGTTGCGAGATCTTTTGAACCTTCTGTAATTCTCATACAAAGATGTATGCAATTTCTATGCCAAATTCGCTGGTTAGACGGCTCTGCGGGCTATTTTCGGCATAATTTTTGCATATATAACAAACTGTTCAAACATGGAACAAGCGATGTGTGGAGCTGCATTGGCTGGGAATTTTCTATATTTATACCTATGAACACCTTTACCCAAGCGTACCGCACGACCTGCATACCGAAAGCTAGCAGGCTGAATACCGTTATCCCCAGAGAATACGTAGGGCGTAAGCTAGAAATAACAATTATCCCTTTTGAGGAAGAACCAGAATACAACGCTGAGACTTTGGAAGCCTTGCAGGAGGCTAGGGATATTATAGCTGGAAAGATAAAAGTCAAGAGCTATAAAACCGTTGAAGAAATGGATGCGGATATTGAGGCTGAGGAAGACGATGGCGATTGAACTAGAGCCCAAACTTAAGCTTGAACCTACCACTAGATACAAGAAAGACAGAAAACGAATGAAAAAACGCGGCAAGGATTTGTCGCTTCTAAAGGAAGTTCTTAAGAAACTGCAAAACCTAGAGCTATTGGAGCCTAAGCATAAAGACCACCCATTGAAAGGCGATTACATCGGGTTTAGAGAATGCCATATCACTCCCGACTGGCTGCTTGTTTACGCTATTGACGAAAGCCGGCTTGTATTGGTAGCTTTCCGCACGGGCACTCACTCGGATTTGTTTAAGAAATAGGGCTTTCATTCTACTACTCTACCTTCTAAACGAAAGCCTTCTCTTTTATCACCAACATTCAACACTTTATACCAATCATGAGAAGGCAATTCTCTTTCAGAAAAATATAAATAAATACCTTGACCTTTTCTTATATATGAACTATATTCTACGGTACCTTCCTCTTCTGCAAAACGGTAAAAAATTACTTCTTTTGCTTCACCGCATTCTTTCCAATCTTTGGTTAAAGCTCTTAAAGAAATCAAATATTCGTCTTCTGTATAATGCTCAGCAGGAACTTTTAAAGAAAATATATAGCCTATATCTACACTTGTCAAAGGAAGATAATCGCTAGCATCGTATGCTATTATGATTGGGGCATCAGTTTTAACCAATCCTTTTGAAGTTCTTTTAAGGATATTAAAAGGGTTTATTTCCGTTGGGTAACCCTCTCTAATAAGTTCTCCATAACCATTTTTATGCTGCTCTTCTTCTGTAGTAGAGCAAGCGAATAAGAAAATAAATATGAAAAATATTATTTTTTTCATTTGAAAGCCTCTATTTGAACATGTATGTCAAATTCGCCTTTGACAAGTCAAGGCTTGCGCTGGAGTTGTTGTGTATGCGAAGGTGAAGCTGAATTTCGTTGCCGAACAGATTGCCGTTGGCCAGGCGGGAGTGAATCTCTATGCCGTTCCCAAATGCTAAAGAAAAAGCAGCCGCAAGCATTGTTGCAAAAAAACTAATTCTCATCTGCCAGTCTCCTTAATGCAATTTCTAAAGCAAATATAGCAATTTTTTTTAGGGTTGTCAAGGGGAAAAATCTTATATAAAATAAAAATTCCAGTATTTGCCCTTGAAAATAACCTAAAAAAATTCTATATTTATGTTCCATTGTCAATTTTGGGGTATCGCCAAGCGGTAAGGCAGCGGGTTTTGGTTC
>WRMM01000227.1 GCA_009777135.1 Candidatus Fibrimonadales bacterium | reverse complement strand
GAGCCGAAAAACCGTGGTCGTCCGTGCCTGCGCCGCCAAAAAGCCAAAGACTGCTGTTTGCCTTCAGCTTAGTTCCCGAAACATTGCCATCCCAGCTATCTGATGTCCAATTAGGGTCCACATATTTCACGAGAATTCCCCACTCCGCATCGCTGGGCAAATGCCAGCCTTGGGGGCAAACTCCCTGAACGCCGCTGGGGGTGGCATTAGAACTTGCTGCGTTGCTCATGGCGGTATTCCAATTGTACAACCTGCCATAAGTGTCGCAGTTGCTTGTGCTATTATCGTGGCACAAGCTGCCGCTTGCGTTGTAATTCAAATTCTCCGCCATCCAAACTTGGCTACCTATTATAACCCATTTGTAAATTTGGTCATCGCGGTTATCCATGAATGTGCCGCTTCCTTTCATCGTAGCCGTAGAATAACTGTTCGCTATAGTGCCACTGTTGTTGCCTGCAACGCCGCCGCCATAGCCATCCAAAGTTTCTACGCTCACTGCGCCGGTGAAATAGCTATTGGCTATCGTGCCGTTGTTGGTGCCTGCCACACCGCCTACATTGCTGTTTCCTCTGATAAAAGAAGCCAAAACGCCTGCATTGGCAACAGTGCCACCTGCGCCCACAACGCCAAACAGCCCTTGGTTATCGGTTTCCGCATTGATATAAACGCCGGAGATGGAATATGCACTGCCGTCAAAAATGCCCATAAACGGATTTGCGACAGTGCCTATAGCCATCCAAGTTGTTGCTGGCGCGCTTTTATCCCAGCTTTCCCAGCCATTGGTATCGTTCAAGGCAATGTGAGCGCCAAGAGATATTGTTCTGCCGCTGAAATCATTGCCGTTGTTTACAAGCTGAGCCAGCCCTGCCAATTGCCCTGCGGTGTAAATTGTATAAGAAGTAGCTGTTTCGTTGCCTGCATACCAAGAAATATCTACCGCATCATCCCAACCCAGCAATACTCTAATTGTTATATTCCCCCCCGTGCTTTCGTAATTGCCACTTGGGTCTGTGTAAATCGCAGGAAATGTTTGCTCGCCAAACTGTTCAACAGCGGTGTTGGGTTCATTCCAAAAATATCTGTCGGGAAGCGGAATGCCTGCAAGCGTTGGAGCATACGGTATATCTAAAATTCCCAAATCTAAGAAAGTTCCGGATGCTCTTTTAATTTCAAAATACACTGTTTGCGAGCCAAAATATATATCTGTTTTGCCGACTATAACAACAAAGCCTGCTCCTGCATTCAAATTTTCACCGTAAAAATAGTCAAAATCCGTGCCTGCTATTAGTTCCGTATCGTTTAATATTACCGTTGGAGTTGGCTTGATTTGCGAACCTGTATATGTTACAGGTTCTATCCGCTCTACTTGCGCTTTTCTTATTGAGCCAATTGAGCCAATATTTTGCTGAATGAAAGGCAATCCATCATTGACTAAAGAGCTTATATACCAAATCTTTTCAAAATCCCAACCCGTAAAATTACTCTGATTTTTCAACTGAGCATAAGAAAGCCCTGCAGCTCCCGTGCACCCAGAATTGCCCGAACTTTCCAAATTATAATAAACCGATGCGCAGGTTCCACTGCCAACGCCCAAAATACCATTTCCATCGCCATTTCCAATTTTGCCGCTGGCATAGCTATTGGCAATAGTGCTCGCACTGCCTGCTCTGCCTACCAAACCGCCAAAACGAAGAGAAATATTGGTAGAAGAAGCTGTTGCAGAAACATCTCCCGTTGCATAACTGTTTTTAATGGTAAATGCAGTAGCTTCACCAGTTAAACCACCGGAACTAGACCATGTATCTCTATTGCTGCCAGTAACAACGCTGGAAATATTCCCTGCGGCATAGCTATTTTCAATGACAAGCGTAGAGTTGACTTTACCCACTAAGCCACCGGAAGATGAAGGGGCATTATAAGGAGAAGAAGCTGTGTTAATAGCAGAAACATTTCCATACGAAAGACTATTGATAATAGATAATGCCTTTTCTGCCTCGCCTATCAAGCCGCCGGAACCAACAACTTTATTTTGAGAAGCTGTGCCTGTACTTGAAACATTTGCATTTGCATAGCTACCAATAATAGATAATGCCTTTTCTGCCCTGCCTATCAAGCCACCGGAATAAGACTGTGCATTGGAAGCAAAAGCTGCTACAGAATCTGCTTGAACGCTACAGTTCTCTATAGGTTCTTCGGAATTGTAATAACCAGCCAAAACTCCAGCATGAACGACTGCGCCAGAGGCTGCGTTTGCTCTAATTTCCAAAGCAACAACATTGACATTCTTAATTTGCCCACCTTCACCCACATGACCAAACAACCCAGCATAATTCTGGTTATTTACCGATAAATCGGAAATGGTATAATTCTGCCCATCAAAAACTCCTAGAAAAGGGCGAGTATTGCTATTGCCAATGGGAGTCCAATTTCCGCTCAAAACAATGCTTGCTCCAAGCGTTATGGTTTTGCCTTGAAACGTTTGGGTGCCGTTGTTTACAAGCTGAGCCAGCCCTGCCAACTCTTCCGCTGTGGAAATTATGTAGGCAGTTGCCTCTTTGTAGTTCGTATACCAAAGGCTGTCTGCAGTGCCGTTCCAAATGTTTTGCGCAAAGAGGAAGGTGGGGAGGAGGGCTATAAATAGAAAGTATAAACCTCGTGGTTTAATGCTTTCTTTGGCTCTGATAACTTCCTTCATTTTTATTTTTCCCCCATTTTGCTGATACTGCAATTTTTAGGGTTTTTTACGTAAGTAGTATTTATACTATTATTATTATTAATATTAATAATAGTATTATTATCGCCTATTACTATATTAAAAAATTTAATATCTTCATTTTTTATTGCTCTAAAAAAAGTTTTTACACTTTCTGATAGTGGATTGTTCTTGATATGGTAAATAAAATCTGAAATCATTTTATACACAATGTTAATGCCTATACCTGTGACAATGTTAAGAATATATTCTATTTCCGTGCAACCTTTTCTAATTTCTTTTACAACCAAAGCTACATCGGTTCTTTTATATTTATAATTAGGGTTGTTTTCTATGAATTCAGGAAATTCATTGGATAAAGCACTGCACGCTTTTTCAAGAGCATCATCCGAAATATCGTCATTATCTATTTGAATTGTGAACGATAAAGGATTATTTTGCTTAAATATAAATTCAGCCAATTCTATTTCTTTGTGAAATTTGTTATAAGCTTCCAAGTACTCATCAAGCATATTTTTTAGCAAATCATTGGGCGGAGCGTCATTATTCAATTCCAAAGCTTCTACTGAATTGAATTGGAATGTTTTGTTGCGTTCTTCGCAAAGCTTTCTCAAATCGCCAATTATGCTGAATGATTGGATGTCTAGCCTGATTAAATTTCGCAGAGCAGTAATTATTTCCTTTTTATATCCTTCCACAATATTAAATTTTCCTACAATATTAAACAGCCTTCTGTTTATATATGTTGTACGTTCCGTATTAAAATGTCCATTTAGAAAAAATCTAATTATAAAATCCACTCCTGCAATTACATTAAACCCGGGTTCAAGCCCGTGTTCACGCTTGTAATGCTCCGTGAATAGGGGATTATCTTTAGGCGGACTATTCTTACTTTCTATTTTATTTTTTGTAGGCTCTTCTGCTTTTCCGTTACTTGCATTTTTCTTTGCTTGCTGAACAAAAAAATGCAAGAACTTTTTGAATTTGACGTAGTCGTCTGGTGTTGCAACTAAAGCATTATTGCTCATGATATTTCTCCTTGTTGAGGTTTGTAGTTGTTCCCAAGCGGAATTGCTTGAAAATTCGTTGTGAAACTATCTGAACCCCGATGCCCCCGATTAAAGGATTCACCCGATAGCTCAAACTTAAATTCTGAAAATTTTTTAAATTCTGACAAAGAAAAGCGAATTTTGTATCTTTTCTTTGACCAGTTCCCGTTCCGTTCCGTTCCGTTCCGTTCC
>WRMM01000226.1 GCA_009777135.1 Candidatus Fibrimonadales bacterium | reverse complement strand
TTTTCGCCTGCATACCTAGCAGAAAAAATTCCAGGCCTTCCACCCAAAGCTTCCACCTCAAGCCCTGAATCGTCTGCCACAACCCAGTAATCCTTGTGTTTTTGGCTTGCGTACTCAAAAACGGCTTTTGCCTTTATTTCGGCATTTCCCTTAAAAGTTTGGGCAGTTTCTTCAATTTCTTCGGTAAAACCTATATCTTTTGATATGAAAAAGGAAAATGCGCTACCTTTAAGGATAGCGCAAAACTCACTTGCTTTGCCGGCATTGCCGGTGGCTATAACCACAGCTTGGGGCATAAAAGCCTCAAATTAGCGAAGCTTTTTCTTATGTCTATCGCGACGACGGCGTTTTTTGCGCTTATGGGTCGCGATTTTCCTCTTTTTTCTCTTTCTACCGCAGGGCATTAAATTCTCCGTTTATGTATCAGGAGAGTAAATATAGAAAAAAAAAGTAATGTTGTCAAGGATTTTCTACATTACTTGAATATGTTTATATCTCCTCACACTTTTCATATCCCTGTGATGGGAACTTCCTATACGGCAGATACGCCTGCTAGGGTGGCTCCATTTGGAATATCGTCTGTTGTGTCTTTGGTTGACGATTTGCTTTTGGAAAGATTTCGTAAAATTTACGCAGAAGAATACAAGCTTCAATACGAGGATATCTCGCAGAGAGAGCCCGACGGAAGAGCTAAAAGAATTACCGCTTATTTGAATACGCTGGCAGAAGTGGTTAAAATACGCTTTGAAGCAATAAAAAAACAGCCTTTCTTTTTTAAGAACGATAAAGCCAAATACTTTGAAATGCTGCCAACCGGACACCCGCTTAGAACTCTCTACCTGAAGCTTATGGGCATGAAAGATGCGCCAGAAGAAGAGAGAAAAGAAATTGAAACAACTTTGAACCTTGGCATGGTCGAAGGCTCCGTTGATGTAAATATAATGGTTAAGCTGGACCGCTCGCCTCCCAACGATGAGCTTTCAGACGCAAAAAGCGCATTGAAAGGCTATGCAATGTCTTTGCTGAAGAATTCTGCGGTGGTGTTTAGCGCAGGCATAAACCAAAGTCTATACAACTACGTGGCTCAGTTCAAGGAATTTTATAGAAACGCCGCTGGAGAAATTAGCAAAAGAATAATTGTGAAAGCTTCGGATTTTCGCTCTGCCTTGATTCAGGGAAAGTATCTTGCGCGCAAGGGTTTGGAAGTCAGCGAATACAGGATTGAGTCTGGGCTTAATTGCGGCGGCCATGCCTTTCCTAGCCAAGGCTTTTTGCTCCCAGCTATATTAAAAGAAATTCGGGCGCAACGCGATCTTTTGCATCAGTTCAAAGAAGCTCCGCCACCCAAAATCACCGTTCAGGGCGGCATAGGCAACCATGCGGAAAATTTGAGAATGATGGAATATTACGGCATAGACGGCACTGGCTGGGGAAGCCCGTTTTTGCTTGTGCCGGAGGCTTCTCCCGTTGATGAAGAAACAAGGGAACAGCTTATCAAAGCTACGCCTAATGACTTGTACATGAGCGATGCTTCTCCGCTTGATATATACTTCAACAATCTGCGAAGCTCCGGTTCGGAGAAATGGCATTTGAAACAAATTGAGCTTGGCAAACCAGGAAGCCCCTGCATCAAAGGCTTTTTGCAAAATAATACTGAATTTAGCGAAAGACCTGTTTGCAAAGCAAGCCGTTTTTATCAGGAGCGTAAATTGAAGCAGATTGAAGAGTGCGAGCTGAGCGAAGAGCAAAAAGAAGTTATGCGAAAAAGCGTTTATGCAAAGCAGTGCATTTGCGACCATCTCGGAAACAGCGGCTTGATTTTTTTGAATGCGGAAAAGGCAGAAAACGTTCCGCAGTCAATTTGCCCAGGGCCAAACATTGCCTGGTTCAATCGCAGCTATTCCATGCAAGAAATGATAGACCACATCTACGGCAGATCGGCAGATTTAACCCCTGCGGAACGCCCTCACATGTTTGCAAAAGAAGTTGAGATGTACGGCGACTGGTTTGCATTGCAGGTTAAAAAAAGCGAAGGCGATAAAGACTTGGTTGCATGGCTGAAAACAGCCGCTAAAAATTTCAGCGAAGGCATGGACTATTGTTTGGAAGTAGCAAGCACAACGCCTTTCCCCGGCGAAAATTTGGCCAGCATTCCGCTAAGGGTGGAAATTGAGAAAAAGAGGCTAGAGGAGAATTTGCGGATTTTGGAGGGGTAAACAAATTTACTGAACCCTGTCAAACCATACGCCTCTGAATGTTTTGAAGCGCCAAACTTGCTTACCTCTTTCTGTTATGTAATATTCTGCGGTGGCTCCGTCGTTTCTTGTGTATAGAACTTGAAAGCAATCAACGCCGTGGATGCGTGATTTTCTTCCTGTGTATTTGGCTTCAACGGTAAACCAGCCGCTTAGAACAAAAGGAACTTCCCAAACGGCAGGCAACATTTTCAAATTTTCGCTTTTGTTGGCGGAATCTATTTTTTCCGCTAAAAAGTAGAGGAACTCCTCCGGTATAATGTCATTGTCAAATGAAATTGAAGAAATTGTGTCGTTTGGGTTGTTGTGCCAATAATTCATTGCAGGGTTTTTGGCGTAATCTCTGAAGTTCCACTCAACGGAGTATAAACCGCTCCTAATTGTATTTTGCCAGACTGGGCTTCCTGCTGCGCTGTAAAGCCCTGTTGTGTGCATTGAAAAAGACGTGTCAATGGAGCGGTATTGCATTTCCGCTGAAAATTTAATGCTGTCTTCGGTTTTTTGCGTGTGAATTCTAGCCGTTACAGGATAAACTTTCCCGTTTATGGGGAGCCTAGCAGAAAACCAAGCATCGCTTGCTTTCGCTATGCTGATTGCCAAAAGGCAAAGTAAAAGAATTTGTTTAGCCATCAAACCAAACGATCTGCGAGTTGCCTGCTGAATTCCGGAGTGTTATAGTAGCCGCTCTCAATGCGCTCTTTGGCGAGGGCAACTTTTTCTTCCCGAACTTCTGGCAAAGCGTTTGCTCTTGAAGTAACCAAAGCCTCAGCCGGACTTTTGCCGGAGCTTGCAGATATGGAAACCTGAACGGCGGCAGTTTTACCCGTTTCCGCCTTTCCGCCTTCCTTTTTTGCCTGCGCATCGCCTGTGGAGGCTCTCTTAGCCCACTCAGCCGCGCCGCTTTGAATACTGATATCGGAAATCTGCATATCTTACCTCTAACACTATATATCGGCTAAATATAGAAAAAACTTTAGCTTTACCTCATCCGCACGCTTTTTTGCTGGGGCAAAAAGGGATTTGTTGATTTATTGCCTGCTTTTTCGTTTCTTTGGCTTTGCACACCTACTGCAACGGGGGTTTTTTGCTCCAAACCCTCCACAACATGCACTTTTGCGCCATCGGAAATGCCAAGATTAACCTGCTGGGTTTTCAAAAAACCGCTGCTGCCAAGCACCCAGACCCTGCTTCTGCTTTCTCTAGCCTGCCTTCTCCCCTGGCCGCCTTGCTTTTCTCTGCCCGCTCTTTGCTTTTCTCTTCCGCCTGCTCTATCTTCTTCTGCCAAAAGCGGATTGTAGCCAGGGGTGCTTTCGTTTGGCCTAAATTGGAGCGCTCGCATGGGGATGGTTAAAACCTGCAATGCTTCTTCAACTATTATATTGCAGTTTGCGGTCATGCCGGGCAAAAGTTTTTGCTCTGGATTGTCTGCTCTTATTACCACGGTGTAGGTTACAACATTTGAAAGTATATTCGGCGAAAGCCTCACCTCTTGGACTATGCCCGTGAATTTATCGTTTGGAAAGGCATCAACGGAAAATTCAACTCGCTGCTTTGCTTTTACCTGCCCTATATCCGCTTCATCAACATCGGCTTTTACTTCCATTTGCGTTAAATCGCGCGCTATAATAAAGAGCGTTGGCGCAGAAAGAGATGCCGCTACGGTTTGCCCTGCTTCAACGGCTCGGCTAAGGACTATGCCATCTATGGGGCTT
>WRMM01000225.1 GCA_009777135.1 Candidatus Fibrimonadales bacterium | reverse complement strand
GAGAAAAAGCGCAGGTTAATTGCTTGAATTTCAACATTGTTGCAGTGCAGCCCTTCCAGATAGCGGTCACAATTTATGACCAGTTAGGTAACTTTGTAACGCAATACAGAGAAACCGTATCTGAGCAGGAGTTCAGGTATGTAACACAAGGACCAAACTATATTCAAAATGTTCCGTTGCCAACACCTAGTACTGCTTGCAGCTCCCCTACTGCAAGTAACTACGGGCAAAAAAATGTGCTAACAACAAACGGCAGAATTAATGTTAGCGTAAACATTTATCCATTCTCTCAAACAACCGGCAGAAAATTCGGCAACGGTGTTTACATCGCCAAAATAGACAAAGTAGATCTTCCATTTGAAGGCTGCTACAACGCTGGTGGCGTTTCTGATATGGGTAAATATCCATTCGTTCGCTACCACTCAGACCTTAAATTTGGCTGGATGAGATCTAAATAAAACTATAGTAAGCAATAATTACCTCGCTTGGTTCCAAGAAACATGGAGCAAGCGAGGTGCAAACCATGTCCCATGTTTAGCGAATCCCCATACCCCAAACCCTATACGAGGCAAACGCATCTAAATTTTAATCTAAATCGTGGTTTTGCCGCAGGTAAACGATATTTCTGTGGATAATGGGATGTTGCAGACGTTCGTTGCCATGTTGCGGATGGGCGTTGCGAATGGGCGAAAGATTTTTCGCCCCTACAGCGTTGATTGTGGACGGATTATTATTGCGTTTATCCCGAATATGACAAATAATGACACGAAAAATACCAAATGGCACGCCGTGTAGGGGCGAAAAATCTTTCGCCCATTCGCAATGAATCGCAACATCGCAATGAATATTTGCCGCATTTTGCCAAAATTTTAGATGCATTTGCCCCATACCCCAAACCCAAAGCGACTTAATCAGCGATTACTATATTACCCCCATGAACTTCAAAGAAAAAAGAGAAAAGAAGGCGTTTTTGGCTTTAGCTGATGGTAGCGTGTTTCGGGGGTATTCGGTTGGAGCACCCGTTGATGCTTGCGGTGAAGCTGTTTTTAATACCAATTTGAGCGGCTACCAAGAGGTTTTGAGCGACCCTTCACATGCAGGGCTGTTTGTGGTTATGACTGCGCCAGAAATGGGCAACGTGGGCGTGAATGCAGAAGATATGAAGTCGCCGAATTTTTCTGTGGCTGGACTTGTAATAAGAGAGTTTAATGAACCTTCAAATTGGCGCAGCTCAGAGTCTTTGCAGGCAGCTCTTGTTCGCCATAATGTTCCCGCTATTGCCGGCGTGGACACACGGGCATTAACTTTGCTCCTGCGCGAAAAAGGCAAGCAAAAAGCATTTATATGCGCAACAGGCAAAATAGAGCCAGAAGCCGCAGTTAAAAAATTGGAGGCTTAAAAAGAGTGAAAGATACCTGCAAAAAAATTCGCCAGTTGCTAAACGAAGAAGGCATACAAACCGCTTTGGGCAATATGGCAGAAAAAATAGCAGCATGGGCTAAGCGAGACTCTGCAATTCTGATGGGCATGGCAAGCCGTGGTATTCCCATTGCGCAAAACATTGCGCAAATACTCAAAAGCAAATATGATTTATCCGTTCCTGTTGGCTGCATAGACAACTCATATTACCGAGATGATTTTCATTATCGCAAACGAGTAAACAACCCGCCTCTGAAAATTGCGGAAATGCCCGCTGATGTGCAGGGAAAAACCGTTGTTTTGATAGACGATGTTCTTTATACAGGGCGTTCCGTGAGAGCCGCTTTGCAGGCAATTTTGGACCTTGGGCGCCCAGCTAACGTAAAACTCTGCGTGCTTGTGGACAGAGGCTGCCGCGAATTGCCCATTGCGCCAGATTGCACAGGAATTTCAATAGAAACCGAGCCTAAGCAAGAAGTGAGGGTTTGCCTAAGCCCTTACGATAAAGAAACCGCTGTGTGGCTGGTTGAAATAGAAGAGGAGGTTGCGTGAGTTCCTTGGAAATTAAGCATTTGCTAGGGTTGCAGGGAGTTAACGCAAACGATATTCGCATTATTTTAGACAACGCCGCTGAGTTCAGACAGGTTCTGGATCGCAAGGTCAAAACGCTTCCAACGCTCCGAGGAGTCACGGTTGTGAATTTATTCTTTGAAAATTCAACTCGCACCCGAATAAGCTTTGAACTTGCAGAAAAAAGACTTTCTGCCGATATTGTGAATTTCACCACTTCCGGTTCCAGCGTTCAAAAAGGCGAAACGCTTTTAGATACCTTGAAAAACATAGAAGCAATGAAGATTGATGTGGTGGTGGTTAGGCACAGAGGCATTGGCGTTCCAAAATTTTTGGCAGAGCACACTGATGCTGTTATTGTGAATGCCGGAGACGGCTCGCATGAGCATCCAACCCAGGCTCTCTTGGATATTTTTACCATGGAGCAAAGCCTTGGCAATCTCAAAGGCAAAACTATAACCATAGTCGGCGATATTAAGCATAGCAGAGTGGCTCGCTCAAATGCCTGGGGGCTAAACGCTCTGGGCGCAAAGGTGAGATTTTGCGGTCCCACAACCCTTATGCCGCGCAATACCAGCATGCTTCCTGTAGAGATATTCGGCGATGTTCGCAAAGCGGTAGATGGAGCAGACGCTGTTATTGCTCTCCGTTTGCAAAAAGAGAGAATGGAAGATTCTCTTTTGCCAAGCTTGAGAGAGTATCGCAATTTTTACGGCATCACTCGGCAAACTTTGGAAAAAGCTAAAAATAATGTTTTGATTATGCATCCCGGACCAATAAACCGAGGCGTAGAGCTAGACTCAGACATTGCAGACGGAGAAAACTCCGTTATCTTAGACCAAGTAACAAACGGAGTGGCTATAAGAATGTCTGTTTTATTTTTGCTGTCTGGCGGGCGCGTTTAAAGGCGTCGCCCTATTTGCACTCTTGCCCAATCGCCTGCGTTTGAGTCCCAGTAAGTCAAATATGCGGTTGTGCCAAAAATCACTTCTATAAAACCAGGGTTTTCTATTGTGATTTTTTCTTTGGTAGCTGAATTTACATATTCTCCAGGCTCAGCTAGCATAACGCCATTTTCTATTGCCGCGCTTCTGTCTGCGTTGCCGTAGGGTTTCAGCTCGTAAGAACCATCGCTTTTAGACAGATTGGCAAATAATGCCACTTGCCCTTTTTCTGCGTTCATCAAATAGGCAACGGCATCTATTAAGCCATCTCCGTTGAAATCGGCTTTTACGTAGGTTAGCAAATTTGTGCTGTTGTCTCTTCTAATCGGAAAGCTTGCCAACTCTCTTGCATCTTCTGGAAAACGCCATTCTTCTGGCGCAAAGAAAGGCACAGTGTCTCTGGTGAGTTTTGAAACAGGGAGCGCTTTGGGTTTTGTGTATTTAAAATCCAAATTTCCGTTTACGCCTTGCAATTCCATTTCGGTTTCAGTTAGCAATAAAATAGGCAGCGGTTTTCTTGCCTGCTCTCTTATCATTCTTTCAACTTCTCTCAAAGAGTTTTGCGCTGCTTCTTCTTCGCTTGCGGAGCCTTCCATTATTTCGATTTTGAAATTGCTCGGATATTTTCTTAAATCCTGATTTCCTCTTTCCAAGCGATAGTCTCCATCAATGGAAACTTTCAGCATATATTTCAGTTCTATTTTATTTGGCCCGTACTCGGGAAAATTTACGCTGTAAATGGCGATTTCCGTAAATTTCCAGTCATCCAGCATAAGCCTTAATGTATCTTTTTCAAGAATGGTTCTTGAATCGGGATCCGGCGTTTGCGGCTCGGCTAGGGACCAGCTTCCTATGATGGCTCTTTGCGTTATTGCGCTGCTGGCAAAAACAGCTAAGAATAGGATGCCAATAATTATTTTTTTCATGAGAACCTCGCTATGGTTGTGTGCGGTTAATATAGAAATAATACCAGAAGCTATTTTCCAATGCAATAATTGCTGAAAATCTCGTCTAAAATATTTTCGTCGGA
Organism: Candidatus Fibrimonadales bacterium; assembly: GCA_009777135.1. Classification (GTDB taxonomy): domain Bacteria; phylum Fibrobacterota; class Fibrobacteria; order Fibrobacterales; family Fibrobacteraceae; genus Fibrimonas. The sequence goes on along the minus strand of WRMM01000225.1, from coordinate 6 downwards.
GATTTC
>WRMM01000224.1 GCA_009777135.1 Candidatus Fibrimonadales bacterium | reverse complement strand
ACCCAAATCTTGCGCTCCATACCGCATAATTATATAACCCAAGACTTTTAGTTAATCTTATTATTACTTTATCCAATTGTGAAAAGAATTTTGCTCCTAATTGCTTTTTTGGGAACTTTTGCCGTTGCTCAAACAAGCGATGCAGCAGAGCTTGATTCTGCTTATTACGAGGCTCCAAAGCCCGCTTTGCACTGGACATTTCCTTTGCTTATGGGGTTTACTCAAAACGTTATTGTTTGGCAATATAATTTGCAGATTAAAAATGAGAGTTGGGCAAGAATTAGCCCCCGAACTATAAAAGCAAATTTTAAAAACGGCTTTGAATGGGACAATAACCATTTTGGCATCAATTTCTTTGGGCATCCTTATCAAGGTTCTTATTACTTTACCTCTGCGCGTTCTTTTGGATATTCTTTTTACCCCAGTCTTCTCTATGCAACTATTGGCTCTTTCACCTGGGAATGTTGCATGGAAAGCGAAATGCCAAGCACAAACGATTTAATATTGACTTCGTTAGGCGGCGCAATTTATGGCGAAATACTTTACCGGCTTTCCGAACGCTTGCTCGCTAAACCCAAGCCTAGTCTTTTAGACGAAGCTTCCGCTTTTGCGTTTCACCCCATGAGCTACTCGCAGCGCAAATTTGCAGGAGTTCGCCAGAATAATCCAAGGTACCATCCAATAGATTTTTCAATTGGGTTAGGCGGCGGCTATCGCTTTGGAGGCAATTACAATTATGACCGAGAATTTTATGAGCAGCCAAATATTGATAGCTGGAGCGGCAAAGTGGCGATGATTGATTTAAGTTTAGTTTACGGCAAACCAAACCGCACCATGAAAGAGCCACTTGAATATTTTACGATAGATGCTTCGTATCATTACGGAAGAGACGGGAGAAGACATTACGATCCGTTTTTTAGAATGCATACGCTCGGCAAACTGAAAAATATGAACTTTAGCTTGGGAAACAGTTGGGTAGATGTAGGAACTTATACTCACTTTGATACTTACTATGGCGATCTTGTGGAAATGAATGCTGTTGCTCTTGGCTTGGGGCTGGATTTTAATTTGCAAGGTTCATCTTTACGTTTCCGCACAACGCACTTGCCGTCTTTCGTAGTTCTCGGGGCTACGGACTTTCGCTACGATGAAATTTTTGCAGATGAACATGAAATAGGCAAACGCGGTTACAATTACAATTATGGATTTCATTATAAGTTTAATACGGAAATCGAATGGCTTGGCAGGGGTATTTTCAGAAACAACACCGGCGCTTACATGTTCCGCACCATGCCAAGTTCTGAGCCTCATTACGGTACTAATGGCTTGGATATTATATTGAATAATTCTGCAATTTTAGAAGTTTATCTCCCTTGGAAATTTAAAATTGGCACACGCTTTGATTCATATCTAAAAGTTGCAACGTATGACAACAAAGATTTTTCGCTCATGTCAAGAATGATTTTTTCTCATACCGCTTATTTGGCGTATAGTTTTTGAAAATCACACAAACCTTTCCGACTTGCGAGCGTAAAAAATAACGGCAAAAATTGTGGCAAATAATATTAGCAACGCCGCAACAATGTAAAACACAGAACGCCCCTCTAGGCATTGGTAGAAAATCGTAGCCAGGCTCCATCCAATCACGGTTGAATAAATAACCTGCAAAGCCACAAGCACTCCCCCAACCTCCTTAGCCGCTGCGGAAACCGCAGCAACGCAGGGCACATAGAGCAATATAAACAGCAAGAAGGAAAATACCCTGGCTTTGCTGTAGCCAAAAGCTTCTCGCATATTGCTGAATATGGACTCGCTCCCTTCTTCAGCTTCGGTTTCAAGCGAAGTGAAAATCGGATTGAAAAGCTTTTTCCATAAACCAGCTAAGTTTTCCGGTATTGTTTCGAGTGCTTCAATCAACGACTCGCTCAAATTAAATTCTTTTTCATCGGAGGTTTCATTATTCTGCGAATAAAGGGAATTCAGCGATCCTGTTATCACTTCTTTGGCGAAAAGCCCGGAAAAAAGCGCAACCGAGGCAGGCCAGTTTTCCCTCTCTATTCCAATAGGCTCAAAAATCGGAGACACGGCTTTGCCAGCCTTTTCCAAAACGCCAACGCTATTCAAAATTCCCAAAACAGCAATTATAGGTATGAGTATTTTGCCGCTCTTCTTGACAAAAGCACGCAGCCTGAACAAAGCATTTATAAACGCATTTTTCAAAGAGGGCTTGCGGTATTGCGGAAGCTCCATTATAAACGGAGAAACCGTGCCTTTATACACGGTTTGCTTCAGCAGCAGTCCCGTTAGCAATGCCAGGGCTATGCCTGTGATATACAGCGCAAAAACAATGTTCGTTCCGCTAACCGGGAAAAACGCCGCCGCAAACAGAATATAAACGGGCAATCTTGCGCCGCAGCTCATAAACGGAACCATGAAAACGCTTAAAATTCTGTCTCTCTTGTTTTCCAAACAGCGCGTTGCCATGAGGGCGGGCACGGTGCAGCCAAAGCCTATCAACAGCGGAATAAAAGCTTTGCCCGGCAAACCGATGATGCGCATCAATCTGTCCAGAATAAAAGCCACCCTTGCCATATAGCCGGAGCCTTCCAAAAGCGCTATGAAAAAGAACAGCGTAAAAATGATTGGAAAAAATGTTGAGAGCGTTTGAATGCCGGTGCCAACGCCATCTGCCAAAATAGCGGTTAAAATTTCTGGCGAGCCTGCTTTTTCCAAAGCTATTGCCAAGCCGTCAACAAAAATCGCTCCAAAGGCTATGTCAAAAAAATCTATAAAAACGCCGCCAACGTGAATGGTCAGCCAAAAAAGCATGTACATGGCAAGCAAAAATATGGGAAAGCCAATGTATTTATTGGTCACAATTTTATCCACCCTGTCGCTTTCGGTATAGGCATAAACACCTTTTTTCACAGCCTTTGCCATTACATTTTCTATTTGCATGTAAATATTTTCTGCCAAAGCCTCAAATTCGTTTTCGTCTTGCGGGGGCAGCTTGATTGGTGTTTTGCCTGTTTTTTTTACCGCTATTTTTGCCACCCTGTCCAGAATCTTGCCCTTGTCTGCTTTTCTGATTGCGGAAGCGGCCACAACGGGAACGCCTAGCTGCTTTTCTATTTCCTCTATATTTATTTTGATTCCCTGTTTTTCAGCGACATCTGTCATGTTAAGGACAACCAGCACGGGAACGCACATATCTTTGAGCAAATATGTCAAAAATAAACTGCGTTCCAAATTGGTGGAATCCACAACGTTTATAAGCAAATCCGCTTCGCAGGAAATGAGATAGTCGCGCGAAATTCTCTCGTCTTCGCTCCACGCGCTCATGGCGTAAATGCCTGGCAAATCTACGAGTTGTGCTTCTATAGCGTTATGTTTTATTCTGCCGATTTTTTTATCAACGGTCACTCCGGGCCAATTGCCAACTTTCTGCTTGCCATCGGTCAAAAGGTTGAATATGCTGCTCTTTCCGCTGTTTGCATTGCCTGCTACTGCTATTGTGAGCATAAAATCACCTCTGCTTCTTGCTTGCGCAAAGAAAGCCGATAGCCGCGCAACTCTATTTCTATGGGGTCGCCAAATGGAGAGGTTTTTATTACGGTAAACTCTGTTCCTTTTGTAAGCCCCAAGGCAAGCAGTTTCTGCTTGTAAGATTTGTCTGCATTTGGAGCATAGCCTTCTACAATAGCTTTGTTTCTAGGATTTAAATTTAATATTGCATTATTCATATTAGAAATTTAGAAAAAAGTTTGCGCTTATGGTGATGGGCATATCATCGCCGTAGCGATCGCCTATGCCAAGATATACGTGCGCATCAGCAGCGAACTTTTCGTTTATATCAATGGTGAAGCCTGCGAAAGGGTTAATGCCCAAATCATTTGCATCATTTCCTACTCCAATCAAAAATTCAGTGCCGGCACATGGAGTTATTGAACCGAGAGAATACTGAAACTCTACGCCTATATTCAAATCTTTAG
>WRMM01000223.1 GCA_009777135.1 Candidatus Fibrimonadales bacterium | reverse complement strand
TTAGTAAATGGGTTCATTGCCAAAAGCAGCTCCCAAAACTTATCCCATCTCTCCTGCGGCGTTCCCTCAACAAAGCCAGCATCGCTGTCTATGTCTTCTTGAGAACCCATAATCACTTTTTTCACGGTGATATTTTTTTTGCTCATAATAGGTAATGTAGAAATTTTTTCTATATTGCCCCCTAGCCAAGGATTATTTATTTTGATTTCGATTGCGACGCCTCGGCATTAAATCTTATTTTGGAGACATTATGGATAACAATAAAATCCAGTTGTTTGAGCAGAAAAAAGTTCGCTCTGTTTGGGATGCGGAAAAAGAGGAATGGTTCTTTTCCGTGGTAGATGTGGTGGCTGTGCTGACGGAAAGCCCGAACCCTCAGGTATATTGGAGAGTTTTGAAAAAAAGGCTTTCTGATGAAGGTAATGAAACCGTTACAAATTGTAACGGTTTGAAAATGCAAGCATCTGATGGCAAAATGCGTTTTACAGACGTAGCCACAACCGAGCAGTTGTTCCGCCTAATTCAATCCATTCCCTCGCCCAAAGCTGAACCATTCAAGCTATGGCTTGCGAAAGTAGGCAATGAACGGCTAAACCAAATGCAAGACCCGGAAAAATCCATAAAACAGGCAATGCTGGATTACAAAAAATTAGGCTATTCGGATAACTGGATAAACCAAAGGTTGAAAAGCATAGAGGTTCGCAAAGAATTGACGGACGAGTGGAAGAGCAAGGGCTTGAAAGAGGAAGTTCATTTTGCGGCATTAACGGACATAATAACAAAAACTTGGTCTGGCAAAACGACAAAAGAATACAAGCAGTTCAAAAATTTGAAAAAAGAAAGCCTGCGAGACAATATGACAAATACGGAACTTGTGCTTAACATGCTTGCCGAGCTTTCAACAAAGGGCATATCGGAGTCGTCAAATCCAAAGACGTTAAAGGAGCATTCCAAAGTAGCAAAACAAGGCGGTGAAGTAGCGAATCTTTATTATCCAAACGCACTAACCACCTCCTTCTTCACCTTCTCCCAAGATTTCTCCGCCAGCATATCCGGCATAATATCGCTTTCAGCATCGTCAAAATAAGTTAGGCTTTTCAACGCCATAAAAATAGAACCATCGCTGTATTTCAAAGAATAAAAATCTAAAATTTCTTTGGGAGAAAATTTCTGCAATAAAAATGCAATATCTATAAAATCTTTTTTGGTGCCCCTGCCTATTATCGCAGATATTTTCATGGCGGCTATATCGCGAATGCCCGCAAGCAAAACGCCATCCTCGCATACCGCATCATCTATCCAAGGATATTTATAGTTAACAAAATCAACTTTTATTCCATTTATCAAATAAATATGAACGCTCTTTGATTCAGATAAAATTGTAAGCTCCGCAAATTCTTTTATCTCATCTATCAGCTCTTGGATTTCAAAATCAAGCTCGCCAAAAAAATCTAAGTCTATGGATTTTCTATGGCCAATTTGCAAAGCGAGAGCCGTTCCGCCCACAAGACGGGTTTTTGAAAGCAATGGCAGCCTCTGCAGCTTTTTCAAGAGATCTAATGTGCTTTGCTCAACTGCTGATAATTGTAACATCTGAACTCTTCCCTCGGCGTTTTTGAAACTGTGGCGATATAAGACAAAGCTCTTGGTTCCAATTCTCTTAAATTCTTTGCTATTTCTGCGATTTTTTCAATGCCGTAATAATTTTTAATAAAAAACCAATCGTCTATCAAGCCATACTCCAAAACCCTCTTCACTATAAACTGCGGATATTTGTCCAAATCCACGCTACTTTTGGGAACATCCCAAAACAGATGAGAGGAAAAATTATTCGAATGCTGCTTTTCATGCATTGGGGTAATATAGAAATTATGCAGGCTATAACGCTGTGCCTTTTTTAGGCGCAAACAATCGGGACATATCAACGCCTTCCAATTCAAGCAGTTTCACTTTTACGCCAATGCCTCCAGCGTAACCCGTCAAGCTGCCGCTTGAACCAACTACGCGATGGCAAGGGATGATAATTGATATGGGATTGTGTCCAACCGCTCCGCCTACCGCTTGGCTTGACATGCTTTCCCTGTTCATCTTCGCCGCCATTTTTTTGGCGATGCTGCCGTATGTGATAACTTCGCCGTATGGGATTTCACACAAGATACCCCATATCATCTGGCGGAACTCACCGCCAACGGGAGCTAACGATAATTCAGAAATGCCGGGCTTTCCGCCCGCAAAGTATTTGTCTAGCCATCTTTTTGCTGTGTCAAATATCGGTATGTCGGCGTTCTCTGTCATTGCTTCGGGTATGGTGCCGCCATGATACTTTTGCCCGTCAATCCATAAGCCGACAAGATTATTCCCGTCACACGCAAGCGTGATTGTTCCTATAGGCGATTGATACTTTGTGGAATAATACATTGGAAGCGTTAATGTAGAAATTCAACTTTCAATGCAGCGAACTGAAAATCCGTTGCTTTTTCCCCACAGGAACTCATCCAAACGGATGTTGTTTGCAGCCAGCCTGCGTAGATAGGCGTTGCTACCTGCCTCCGTAGATGACCACCAGAGACCTTGAATGCTTGTGTAAAGGAACCAGCTGTAGTCCCAGTATGCATCGTATTCATGGCTGCCGCTGGGCAAGCCTGAAAAACCGAAATCATCAGTTCCATTGCCGTTATAAAGCCATCCGCTTGTCGTTTTTAGAAGCCGTCCTACCGTTTCGCTGTGACCTGTTGTATTGGTATCGCCCAGAGCGATAGCCAAATCTCTCCAGTCCTGACGAGCAGGCAGTTTCCAACCGGATGGGCAAGCGACCATGGCTGCATTCCAAGTGTATAAGCGGCCGTATGTGACGCAATTTGATTCGTCATGATTGTAACACCAACTGGCCAGCGGCGTGGATTGATACTGCTCCAAATTCCAATGGGTGCAGGGGTTCCCAGGGCCGCAAGGAGCAACGGACAGCTGCCAAGTAGTGTCGTCATGCCAGTTGCTATCCACATAATTCAAGTTCTCCGCCATCCAGATTTGAGTGCCTATCTTAACCCATTTGTAGATTTTTTCATCACGATCATCTGTGAAAGTGCCACTTTGTTCTTCTGCCAAAGCCGAAGAACTAGAACTACTAGGTTTCTCGCTTGATGATGACAATTCAGCGGAACTGCTGCTCGACGTTTTTTCAATGGAACTGCTGGGTTTCTCACTTGATGATGACAATTCTGCAGAACTGCTGCTCGACGTTTCTTCAATGGAACTACTGCTTGGTTTGTTTTCTTCACTGACGTTGTTAGACGAACAAGAAAGCATTAATGCCGTGGCTATGAAAACAGCTGTGAGAAAAAATAATTTGATAATATTCATAAATAATTTCAAAATATGGTGGTTGCGATACGTGCAAATATAGTAAAAAACAGCCTGCACAGCAAGGCTGGTGTAATATAGGGCAATGCGCAGCTTGGGTTGTAATATTTTTTGAAATTTCTATATTTATTAGTATGAATATGTTTGACTATCTATCATTTGCAAATTCTTTGAGAATAGAGCCTGATATAGTTGGGTCTATTGAGCTAGAAGCAAAAGAAGAATTCCCAAACGATGTTATGCTGCGGGAATTGCATATTACTCGTGCTTTGAAAGCATATTCTAATAAAAGTTCGCACTTGGCGGGTTAAATGATAAGTAAAACTTGTAAAACTAAAAACTAGGCGTATGGTTTCACTTGTAAACGCCATGGAGTCTGTATTTCCTGTAGAAATAGTATCGCCACCTGAAATATAGTAACTATTCCGTTGCAGATGTGGTGGCTGTGCTGACGGAAAGCCCGAACGGGGCGGCGTAGCGTCACCGTTTGTTATGCGATGTAAAACCTGCCTTTGAATATTTATTTTTATTCTATTGGTAAATTATTTATTTTCAAAAATGTAAGTTTATCCCAATATCCACGCTGAAATTTTATTTTTCCATCAATAACATTAAAAAAGCCACAACCACGAAA
>WRMM01000222.1 GCA_009777135.1 Candidatus Fibrimonadales bacterium | reverse complement strand
CTCTGAATTTTCAGCAGCCGAAATGATGCTCGCAATGCTTGAGGCGTCAAATTCATTAGAAAAAAACAAAGACAAAACGCCAGAAGAATTGTTTGTAAACAATTCAGAATCTTTCTTTTCAACTTTAGGAGTACTTAAAGAGAATGGCAAAAAGAAATCAAATATTTGGTGGGATTTTTATATTCCATTTTTTTATGATTTGGCAAAATCTGAATATATTGACGTTTTTTGTTATTATATCAGTATATCCTCAAATGAAAAAGCAATAGAATGGCTGGAAACAAATGATGACAGATTTGAGGATTTTGGAAAATGGATAAAAGAAAAATAATGAACAAAATTTTAGAGAAGCAAAATATCTAAAATCCCACCTTACTCCCTGACGTAGCACAACAGTCTGTTTTTTTCTAAATTAACATGGTGATTAACGGAAATAAAATCAAAAAAGGAGCGTTGCTATTGATTGGCGATTTAGCATTTTTACTGATTTTTTTCAGTATCGCTACCGCTCAAACGGCAACAAGAATTTTAACCGAGCATGAGAAAATTGAGCTATTGATTGCCGCCGTAGAACAACTGCAAGATGCAGAATTTATTCGCAATGAAAAGGCTTACAAGTCGTCACGTGCAGCCGAGCATTTGCGTACCAAGCTCAAAAGATCCGGCAACAAGGTAAAAACTGCGTAGGATTTTATCATAGGTATTGCTTCCTCTTCTTCCTTTAGCGGAAAGCCTTACTATATTAGGTTTAATGACGGCAGGCAGATCACTTCAAAAGAATTTTTTGAGAAGAAGCTAGAAGAAATTAATCATACAAATTACATGGAATGAATTGCCCCATGACCAAAACCCGTTTTGCTCCCAGCCCTACAGGATATTTGCACAAAGGGCACATTTGGAGCGCCATTTGCGTAGCTGCCATTGCAAAGGATAAAAACGCCGCTATTCATTTGAGAATAGAAGACCACGACAAGCAACGATGCTCGGCGCATTTTACAGATGTTATAAAAAAAGATTTGGAGTGGATAGGCTTTGAATGGCAAAGCGAAAGCGTTCAAAGCGAGCGGCATAAAATTTATGAGAAGCATTTTGAAACTCTGAGAAAAAAAGATTTGCTTTATGAATTTTATAAAACAGACAAACCAAAATTCATGCTCAAAAATCCAGAGAGCGGAGACTTTGCGGTTAAGGATGCGGCAGGGCAATGGACATACCAGTTTGCCGTTGCCGTGGACGATTTTGAAGAAGATATTGATTTAATTGTGCGTGGAGAAGATTTGGCAGATTCCGTAGGCAAACAAATATATCTTGCAAAAATTTTAGGCAGAACGCAAATGCCTGCATTTATTCACCACAGCCTGATTTACGATTCTAGCGGCAAAAAATTGAGCAAAAGAGACGGCTCGGAAGGAATTTGCAAAGAGAGAGAAAATGGCGTTTCGCCAAAACAAGTTTTGAGCGAAATCTGCCGCTGCATGACACCAGGCGAACATATACCAAGTGAAATTAGCTGGGGAGAAGCTTTGGGATTTTGCATTAACTCCATCACCGCTTCTTCTTTTTCTTCTTCTCTTTAGGCGGCGTGTAATTTGAGCCTGTTGGGGCTTTTATTCCCATTCGCTTTGAGATGCTGCCCATGTTTTTGAACATGGATTTCATTTCTTCGTAATGCTTTAAAACCTGATTCACTTTCTGCACAGTTGTGCCAGAGCCTTTTGCTATGCGAATTCTGCGGCTGCCGTTTAGCACATCGGGCTTTTTGCGTTCCTTTGCGGTCATTGAACTCAAAACCGCTTCCACATAAACCAATTCCTTTTCATTTATCTGGTCAATAGGCAATTTGTTCAATCCAGGTATCAACGATATTATATCCTTGAATTTGCCAATTTTCTTTATGGTTCTCAACTGCTTTAAAAAATCATCTAAATCAAAAGAGTTGTTGAGTATTTTTTTGCGAAAATCGCTTGCGTCCTTTTCGTCTATGGCAGCTTGGGCTTTTTCCACCAAAGAAACCACGTCGCCCATTCCCAGAATACGCCCAGCCATTCTGTCTGGGTGAAAGATATCAATATCAGAAATTTTCTCGCCAACGCCAATAAAGCAAACCGGAACGCCAGTTATTTTGCGAATAGAAAGAGCCGCTCCGCCACGCGTATCGCCGTCCATTTTGGAAAGGCACACTCCTGTGAAATTCAGTCGCTTAAAAAATTCTTCAGCAACATTCACAGCCTCTTGGCCAATCATCGCATCTGCAACAAAAAATACCTCTTCGGGATTAACAGCTGCTTTTGCCTGCTCTAATTCTTGCATCAAAGTTTCGTCAACTTGCAAACGGCCTGCGGTATCGTAAATAACAAGGTCAAAACCATTTTGCTCGGCATATTTATGGCCGTTCCTGATTATCTCAACAGGATTCCCCTGACCCTCTTCATAAACAGGAACGCCGATGGATTTTCCTAGCACCTGCAATTGCTTAATAGCGGCAGGCCTATATACGTCGGCAGCTACGAGCAAAGGCTTTCTTTTCTTTTTTGAGCGAAAATAAAGAGCTAGCTTGCCTGCAAAGGTAGTTTTTCCCGAACCCTGCAAACCGGCCATCATTATGCCAACGGGCGGTTTTCCCGTTAAAACAACTTCTTTTGCCGCGCCGCCCATAACTTCCATAAGCTCGTCGTGAATGATTTTTACAATCATTTGCCCTGGGCTAACAGCGGTAAGAACGTTTTGCCCAAGTGCTTTTTCTTTTACTGCTTGAACAAAGTCTCTGGTTACATTAAAATTAACATCTGCTGCAAGAAACGCGCGCCGCACCTCTCTCAGCGAGGCAGCTACATTTTCTTCGGTGAGCCTGCCCTGCCCGCGCAGGTTTTTCAGGGTTGACTCCAAGGATTCTGTTAAGGATTCAAACATATTTCTAGCTGTGTTGAGCGGTAATATAGTAAATAAATGCTGATTTATTGACGAGCTTCATAGCTCTCTAAATCCTCGTCGCTCCGCAAATGCAAGCTGCGATCAAAGTTGAGCTTTAGCGGTGCGCCCTGCAAACCAAATTCTTCAAAGAAAATTTTTAGCAAATATCTTTTGTAAGCCTCATCAACAAGGTCTGGGTACTGCGTTTCTATTGCTATAACAGGCGGGTTTGTTAAAATTTGGCAAGCTCTTTTGAGAAGCACAGAATGCCCGCCGCGAGAATGGTGAGGATTTTTTTCAATAGCAGACTGAAAAGTTTCAATCACTCTTTCTCTGCCTATAATCTTTTTGCAGTTTGCATAAACCTTTTGAATTTCTTGCAGCAAGCGATGCACTCGCAAACCTTCCAGAGCGCTTATGGATATAACAGGCACCCACTCAAAAAGCGGGTCTTTTTCCCTCATTTCCTTTAAAATCAAATCAAAGCTTTTGGAATCTTTGTTCTCCAAAATATCCCATTTATTTATGGCTAAAATAAGCCCCTTTCCCGCTTTTCTTATATCCGCTATTATCCGCAAATCCTGAATTTCAAAACCTCTTGTGGCATCAAGCAGCAGCACAACAACATCAGAACGGCGAATACTCTCCATTGTTCGCATATTGCTGAAAATTTCCACCTCGTCTCTACGCTTTGCTACTTTCGCTTTTTTGCGAAGCCCCGCCGTATCTGTGACTTTGAAATAAACTCCATTGTATTTAAATTCGCAATCTATGGAATCTCTCGTGGTTCCGGGCACATCAGAAACCACAACCCGATCTTCGCCCAAAAGCTTGTTAAGCAAGGTGCTTTTGCCTGCATTCGGGCGCCCAAGAATGGCAAAAGAAATAACAGCCTGCTCCTGTTTGCTTCTCTCTTTTTTGGGAAGCAAAGAAACAACATCGTCAAGAAGACTTAGAACTGCATAGCCAGTCAATGCGCTAATGGTTCTTGGAGTTCCCATGCCAAGCTGCAAAAATGCCCAACCCTCCGCTCGGTCAACAGCTTCTTCGCTCTTATTCGCAACCAAAATCACAGGTTTTTCAGTTTTCAAAATCAGCTTTGCAAATTGCAGGTCTAGGGCGGTAACTCCA